>JAZNAW010000063.1:0-5596 GCA_045586745.1 Candidatus Cryptobacteroides sp. | reverse complement strand
TTGAAATAATAAGGAGGACAGCAATATGGAGATTATTCTTAAGAAAGATGTGGCTAACCTTGGCCACGCAGACGATATCGTCAATGTAAAGACAGGATACGCTGTCAACTACCTTATCCCACAGGGTTACGCTATCATGGCTACTCCTTCTGCAAAGAAGGTACATGCTGAGAACCTCCGTCAGAGGGCTCACAAGATCGCCAAGTTCGTTGCTGATGCAGAGGCTCTCGCAGCAAAGCTTGCAGAGACAACTGTACAGGTGGCTGTAAAGGTGAGCGAGTCAGGCAAGATCTACGGTTCAGTTACTTCAGCTCAGCTTGCTGAGGCTCTCGTAGCTGCAGGTGTAGAGGTTGACAAGAAGGACATCACTGTAGCAGAGGCTGCAAAGGAGCTTGGTGTTTACGAGGCAACTGTAAAGTGCTACAAGGACATCAAGGGTACTTTCAAGTATGAGATCGTAGCCGAGTAATTCAGATTCCGATATAAAATGATCCCGGACCGTAAGGCCCGGGATTTTTTTATTTCAGAATCTGTGCGGCATGATTGCCGGTGTCCACCTTTTCGATGATTTCCGTCAGGATTCCGTCTTCATCGAATATGAAGGTCTTCCTGATGGTTCCCATCACTGTCTTGCCGTACATCTTCTTTTCTCCCCATGCACCGAACGCCTGAAGCATCTCTGTGGATGTGTCTGACAGGAGGGTGAAAGGCAGGTCGTACTTCTCCTTGAACTTCTTGTGTGAATTGACGCTGTCCTTGCTTACTCCCACGACATTATAGCCTTTGGCAATCAATGCCTCATGATTGTCCCTGAGGTTGCATGCTTCTGCGGTACATCCGCTTGTATTGTCCTTCGGATAGAAATAGATTATGGTCTTCTTTCCGATCAGGTCCTTGGAACTTACTGTTTTGCCGTCCTGGTCCATGACCTCGAAATCCGGCATTCTGTCTCCTGTCTTTAACATTTTCTGTAAATATTGATGTTTATATGTCAGAACCAAATATGTGCCAGCAAGTATTTCTTGCATCAACGATTCACAAATATATAGAATTCATTCAGATTTACGGGTGTGAATGTCAGGATTTGTTATTCTGATTATATTTGTTTAATTTAGTATGGATATTTCTGCTACACACTAAAACTGATATATTATGTTTAAAAGAATCATTTCTACATTTGCAGCAATGGCGTTTGCATTCACTGCATTTGCCCAGACGCAGATGAACACGTTCTGCAATCCTCTTGACCTTCTTCCTGGTCATGAGCGTGCAAGCCGTGGCGGTGAGCCTGTAGTCCTCATCTATGAGGATGACTACTATCTCTTCGTGACAGGACGCAGAGGTTACTGGTATGGTCCGGACTTCAAGAACTGGACTTATGTTGAGGCTCCTGACTTCCCTGGTGGAGTCGTTTCCGTTATCGAGAAGGACGGAATCCTCTATGCCTGTTCAATGAACAACAGCAATGTGTACAAATCAGAGAATCCTAAATCGGGAGAATGGGTACAGGCCGGTACATTCGACAGCGACCGTTACGGAGATGCCAACATGTTCCTTGATGATGACGGAAGATTGTACATGTTCTACGGATGGTCACAGCTGATGCCTTTCAAGGTCGTGGAACTTGATCCGAAGACATTCAAGGAGATTTCGGAGCCGCAGATCCTCTTCTGGGGTGACTACAAGAACCACGGATTCGAGAACCGAAGGGATGATGACGTGATCTTCTCTATCTTCAACGGACGCCGTCCTTATTATGAGGAGGAGTATCCTTGGATCGAAGGACCTTGGGTGACAAAGCACAACGGCAAATACTATCTTCAGTATGCAGCCATCGGCCTTGAACTTCTTACTTACTCTCATGGTGTCTATGTGGCTGACAGCCCGATGGGCCCGTATACTTACTCGAAGCATAATCCTTTGACATACAAGACAACCGGTTACGCAGTGGGTGGCGGTCACGGAAGTACCTTCCATGACAAGAACGGGCAGCTCTGGACAATCTGTATGATTCCGGCCCATTATGGCGGAAACGGCGGAGCCGAGCTCGCCATCTTCCCTACAGCGGTCGATGAGGAAGGAAACATGTATTCTAATGTTGCCTATGGTGACTATCCACAGCATTGGCCAGGTACAAGGACAGATGCAGTCGACAACAACTTTACAGGCTGGTATCTTCTTTCAAACAAGAAGCGTGTCGAGGTCTCTTCTACATTCGAGGACTATGTGGCCAAGAATGCTGTTGACGAGAACTTCATGACAAGCTGGTGCGCAGAGACCGGAAATGCCGGTGAATATATCACTGTCGATCTTGGCAAGCCTGCTGATATCTATGCAGTTCAGTGTAACTTCGATCATCTCGGCTCAACTGTAAGAGTCGGTCGTGGCGCAGGTCCTGCAGCAACCCCTTCTACTTACCAGTGCTATATCGTTGAGGTTTCGGACGATAATGCAAACTGGACAAAGATTGTTGACAAGAGTGAAAACACTTACGATTTCCGTCACGATTATACAGAGCTTGACAAGCCGGTGACTGCAAGATATGTGAAGGTTACCAATGTATCTGTTCATGACGGAGCGAAGTTCTCTATGCAGGACCTCCGCGTCTTCGGAAAGACTGCAGCAACAAAGACTGTAAAGGTAACAGACTTCAAGGCGGTGCGCAATCCTCAGGACCGTCGTGAGGCAGATCTTCTCTGGACACCGGTTGACGGCGCTGACGGTTACATCGTACGCTACGGTGTGGATCCTAAGAAGCTTTACAACAGCTATACAGTCTACGAGGGCAATACTCTCAACATCCACAGCTTGAACAGCGAGTTCGAATACTACTATTCAGTAGAGGCATTCGATACAGGTCTTGACTATTATAAGGAGAAGTCGGAGGTTGTGAACGGAACCGGTGCCGAGATCGAGCTTCAGAAGGTTGTTCCTGGTCAGCGTATGTCAGGCTGGGGCGGTGCAGAAGTTCCTAGACTGATGATCCATGAAGGTCAGAACGAGTATGTCTTCGATAATCTTACTCCTGGCAGATATACCCTCAGGCATTCTTATGGACCGGTGCTGTGGTCAGGTGAGCTTACAGAGGCTGAACTTATCGGTGATGGTTCGGTTACAGTGAGGGCCGATCTTACTGAACTTGGAGTGGGTAAGACTCAGACCGGAATGCTCAGAATGAAGGTGGTAAGCGGAGAACAGGCTGGAAAGGTAGTCGTCACTACTGAGTATAACCGCAGAGGCGCACAGTATGCTTCTCCTATCGTGAATCCGGACAATACGGTTACATTCAACCTCAGTGCTCCACAGGCGAAGTCTGTAAAGATCAGCGCCCAGTTTGCTCCGAAGACGGAAATGTACAGAAGAGCTGACGGAACATGGACTATCACTCTTGGTCCTGTTGTTCCGGATATCTATCCATATTGCTTCGAGGTTGACGGCGTAGCTGTCATGGACCCTCAGAATCCTGACTGGTTCCCTAACGAGGGCTTCAAGAACTCTATGGTGGATGTAAGAGCAGATAAGGATCATGACGTCAAGTCAGTTCCTCACGGAAAGGTGGATTATGTGAACTACTGGTCGGAGACAATGGGTCTTCACGGTAATGCAATCGTCTACACTCCTCCTACTTACGACAAGAATCCAGACAAGAAGTATCCTGTATTCTATCTGATCAGTGGTACAACAGATACAGAGGAAGTTTACTTCAAGGTAGGAAAGATGAACCTCATCCTTGACAACCTCATCGCAGAGGGCAAGGCAAAGGAGATGATCATCGTTCTTCCTTACGGTAACCCTTCAAAGTATTTCCCTGCAGGAACAAATACCTTCGCTATGGGTGACATGATCAGCAAGGATCTCCTCAATGACCTCATGCCTTACGTCGAGGCGAACTACAGGACAATCAACGACAGGGAGAACAGAGCGATCGGAGGCTTCTCACGCGGAGGAAACCAGGGACTCGCATTCGGTCTCACCAACATTGACAAGTTCTCATATCTTTGCTCATACAGTTCTTTCACAAGCATGACTCTTCCTGATGTCTATGACAATGTGAAGAAGACAAACAAGATGATCAACCTCTTCTGGCTTGGCGTCGGAACTGACGACTTCCTTTATGGAAACGCGAAGGAGTATGCTGAGTTCCTCGACAGCAGGGGAATCAGGAACGTTCAGGAGTATACTACCGGCATGTTCGGACATACATGGATGAACGCGAGATATTTCCTCAGCCAGACATTCCCACTTCTTTTCAACAAGGAGGCTTCTGCTGCAGCTATGAGCAAGTCGACAGCGGTCGAGCCGAAGGGCAAGCAGGCGCCTGTAGCCGCTGCTCCTGCACCGGCTCGCAGACCTGCCGCTCCTGCTGCAGGAAGCGGACAGAGACTTACTCCTGAGGTTATGGCTGCTCTCTTCCCTGCAGGCGTTGTTTCACCTGAATATAATAAGGACGGTAGCGTTACATTCCGAGTACAGGCAGCTAATGCACAGAATGTGGAGCTCGAGTGCCAGATGTTTGACGGTACAAGACCTATGGAAAAGGGTGAAAGGGGAGTATGGTCGCTTACAGTGAAGCCTGACCAGCCTGACATCTATCCATATGCATTCGTCATCGACGGCACGAAGATCGCCGACCCTAACAACATGTTCATCTTCCCTAACGAGGGCTTCAAGTACAGCCTTGCTGACGTAAGGGGACCTGCGCCTGATCCTCAGGATCTCCAGAAGGTACCTCACGGAAAGGTAAGCTATACATGGTATACTTCAAATGCAGTTGGCTTCGACCGTCCTGTATGTATCTACACACCTCCAGGATATGATCCTGCTGACACTGACAAGAAGTATCCTGTACTTTACCTCATCCACGGTATGACAGATACTTATGAGACATGGTTCAAGGTAGGTAAGGTTAACAATATCCTTGATAACCTTATCGCTGAAGGAAAGGCTGAACCGATGATCGTCGTGATGCCTTACGCGAACCCATATCCTGAAATGATGCTCCGCGGCATTACCGACAGATATGATTCAATGGATACCAAGCTTACAACAAAGGAGTTCACAGAGTCTGTTATCCCATTCATCGAGGCTAACTACAATGTATACACAGACGCTGCTCACAGAGCTATCGCAGGATTCTCTCTCGGAGGAAGACAGACCCTCGCATGCGGTCTCGGCAATCCGGACAAGTTCAGCTATGTGTGCGCATTTGCACCGGCAGTATTCGGACCGGAGATCTCTTCGAACTTCGATAACGGTACATATGCACCTGCAGCGGAACTCAATGAGAAGCTTGACCTCCTATGGCTCAGCTGCGGTACATCGGACTTCCTTTATCAGTCTTCGCTCCAGTTGGAGAAGAACTTCAAGGACAGGGGAATCAACCACAAGACAATGTATCCTGGCGGCGGACACACATGGATGAACTGCCGTGACTACATCACTGCAGTGGCACAGTTGCTGTTCAAGTAAGCGGTACTGAAAAAACAGTCCGGATACGGCTCGCTTCGCAGAAGCATGGGTAAATGCTTCGCTCGACCGTATCCGGACTGTTTTTATAATATGACGCTTATTTCAAAAGGTCTTTCAATGCTTTGAT
>JAZNAW010000062.1:0-11727 GCA_045586745.1 Candidatus Cryptobacteroides sp. | reverse complement strand
GATGTCCGTCAGAGCGCACCTCATGCCTGAGAACATACCAGGGATTGCTCTGCCGTATGACGGTGGCGAGGATATACTGTCAGGAGCAATTCCCTACCCATCTTGAAGAAACAACAGAAAAGACAAATCATCCGCCATTATCGGGTAATACCAGAAATGGCGGATGATTGTTTCATCAAGACCGTACAGCCTCCTCGACATCACTGTAATCCATATCGAGCAGTTCGCTGATCTGCTTGATGCTCATCCCTTTGGAATGTAACACCCTCAATATTTCCTTTTGTCCTTCCGCTCTTCCTTCTTCGAGCCCTTCTGCTCTTCCTTCTACTCTGCCTTCTGCTCTGCCTTCTTCGAGCCCTTCTGCTCTGCCTTCTTCCAATCCCTTTGCTCTGCCTTCTGCTCTTCCCTCTGCCAGGCCTTCTTCCATTCCCTTTGCTCTTCCCTCTGCAGCACCTCGCTCCTGCGCTTCTTTTCTTGCATCTTCCAATTGTTCTGCGATGCTGTTAAGAATGTCATTACGTGTCATGATACTTTCCTCGTATTTTAAGCGTTGTTCTACTGTCATCTTTGCAAGCTCAGACTTGACATAGAGGTCCTCAATTTCCGTACCTCTGACTTTCTCCGGACAAACCAGCAGGGAATGCATGTTCTTGATACTGTACATCCAGATATCTTCAAGACTCTCGCACTCCTCCTCCTTCTTGTCAAAGCCATGGAGGTCAATGAACACCAGATTCGTGCTGTCACTCAGCTCGTCTCTTGTCTCAATGTCCACATATCTGTACGTGGATATGTAGGGATTTCTCTTTGCTTGGGCGTTTTGAGATGTCCAGTTGCTGAAGTTCAGGAAGCTTACCACATATAACGGCTGGAAATTATAGTCCCAGCCCTTCCCGGTCTCCTTTCCGATCGTCTCCTTGTACTCTCTTTGTGCCCTTGCTGCCTGATCCATAAGGACCAGTGACGAATAGTTAATGGCTCTCTTGTAAAAATACTTCTGGCTCCAGTTCTGCATCTCCACTTGAAAACAGATGCCGTTCTCGTCTTCACAATATACGTCGAAACGTGAAGACCTTTCTTCTTCAGTCATACCCGGATGCTCGGTATTCCTATACTCCAGATGAACGATGCTTGTTCCTAAAAGCCTGTTCAACAGATTGCGCAGGAGTTCTTCGCTTCCAATACGACCGAGTACGATCTTGAATCCTTTGTCAAACGTCAGATCTGCGTACCTGTACAGTTTACCGTCAATGATCTGGTAGGTAATGCCGTCGATTTCAACGAGCCTGCCTTTTGGGGTTTTAGATGAATTACTCATGGTCTAAAAAAGTTGAATGGTTAGTAATAAGACATGATTGTCTCGAAAAACGATTCAACTCCCCCTTGCTATTCCCCGCCAAGATACAAATATTTTGAATGAATCTGTTTTAAAAAGGGAAAATTGTGACGAATGACATGCACATTTTGCTCTTTTTTATAATTTTTTCTTTTTTTTATTATCTTTGCGGGCGTTATAACAAATTTCACTTAATACGTATTTACCATGAACCTTAGAGTTTTAAAGAAAGACATCGAGTATTTCGTTGCAGAATTCATTGACGACTGCGCACTCTTCGCAACGCTCAATCCTCACAAGGATGCTGACGAAATTGCACAGATAATCGACGAGGCTGTAGACCTCTACAACGACCTCAAGCAGCGTGCAAACCATCCTGAGGGAAACAAGAAGGCTTTCTACAATGCCCTCACAAAGGAGATGTTCGAGAAGCTCGACGAGCTTTGCGAGAAGCTCAGTTCAGCAGTTTCAAAGGCAGAATAATCTCACTGTCGTCCGAAAGACAGACAGTCCGGAACCCTGACAAGGTTCCGGACTGTTTTTTTTAGTTCGCTCCCGCAAGAGTCACCATTATCTTGTCCAGCAGAGGGCGGACCTTCCATGTAGGAGAGGTGCAGTTGTTGGTCATTATCGAAAATACCATGATCCTGGATCTGACCTCTTCAGGAGACAGGCCGGGATCGGACGGGAGGATGTAACCGCTGTAGCATCTGACTCCGTTCATCGAGCCGCTCTTTACCTTGATCCTGTTTCTTAAGGATGCCGGCTGTCCGCTCATATTGTAGTTCAATGTACCGTTTCCTCCAGGTGAAGGAAGACTTTTCAGGAATGTATCATAGGCAGGAGAATCCATCATGGCATCCAGAAAGCGACAGAGAAAATCTGCAGACACATAGTTCTGTCGTGACAATCCGCTTCCGTCCTGAATCTGCGCACCACGGGAAACATCTACCTTCAGCTGTTTCAGCACATCGTTCAGAGCCACATATGACGAATCATAGCTTGCACTCTGACGCAGTTCCTTTCCGAGGGTCCGGAGCAGAGTCTCTGCGAAAAGATTGTTGCTGGCATGGTTGGTCTCGAAAGCGATGCGGTCCAGGGTCGGCGAGAATGTCGAGCCGAGGAGCGTCAGCGACGAGGCCTGGGCAGGCGGCGCGTCAGCGCCTGCCTGCTGGGGTGCGGAAGCATCGCCCAGACGGGTGTCCGAAGGACCTCCCGAACATGGGATTCCCTTGGACTTCAGATAGTTGCAGAAATAATGCGCACAGGTATGTTCCGGGAACTTGTTTGCGCAGTCAAGCCTTTTTGCAGCCCTGTCGACTCCGAATGTGCCCCTGATTTCCGCCACTGGAGCAAGATCGCTGACATACATGTAGAGCATGTCTCCGGTCCCCTCCTTTCCTGTAGAGCAATTGTAACGGAATTCCATCCAAGGAGCTTCAGGATAGTATGGATTGATGTTTACTGGGGCTCCGACCTTGTCACCGGCCGACACGGAGAAAGACTGCATGTTTTCATAGAACATGAGTCCGGTAACTCCGGATCCATAATAAGTGCCGGCGTCTTCCATCAGCCATGTAGGTTCTTCCGCCATGCCTTCCAGCCATCTGCCGTCGCCGATGATGCGTCCTTCGATACTGTTTATGCCTGCTGCACGGATTATGGCTTCCCACTGGGCGAACGTATGGTCAATAGCGACTGCAATGGAATCCTTTGAACCGAGGGTCGGATCACCGCCACCGATTATATATAGGTCTCCTCGGAGCACACCGTCCTCGATGGTTCCGTCATATCCGAGGGATGTCTCGAACTGCCAGCCGGCCCCCAGAGCGTGAAGGGCGGCACCTGTGCTGACAAGCTTCATGTTGGATGCCGGAAGCATCATGATTTCGGAATTGATATCCGCCAGCGTCTTCCCGTCTGCCGTTCTGGCACATATTCCGATGACCGACTGGCTGAAAGCCGGATCTGAAGCCAGTGCCTCCACTTTCGCCTGGAGGGTCTCTTCCATCTGCTGGGCATTTGCAGCAAAGGCCGCCAGCAGCATCACAACTATTACAGTATGTTTCATTATCAGTTCTTTGACATATATTCCTCGTATCCTTCCGGTCGCTCGGAATGACAGTCCCCGGCACCAGTTACAGTTTCTTGTCATATTTTGACACAGGTGTCACTTAAACAGGGCATTCAAGGCAATTCCCGGTACACCTGTGATAGTTTTGGGGCAATTTTTGACACAGGTGTCATCCCTGTGACAATTTCCTTCGGCAAGGAGTTTACAAAAATAGTCATTTTTAAGAAAGGGTTAAAGGAATTATCCATATCTTTGCTTTTCGAGCAAATGAAAATCTATGGCAAAGACAGTTCTAGTTTCCGGTGGTGCCGGCTATATTGGCAGTCATGTGACTGTGGAGCTTATCGCTTCCGGATATGAAGTCGTCGTGGCGGACAACATGTCCAACTGCGACCTTACCTGCTTCAACGGCGTAAAGAAGATAACAGGAAGGGACGACATCCCTTTCTATGAGATCGACTGCTGCGACCAGGCGGCTGTAAACAAACTATTTGACGAGCATAAGATAGATGCCGTCATCCATTTCGCGGCGTTCAAGGCCGTAGGCGAATCCGTAGCGGAACCTCTGAAATACTACCGCAACAATCTGTTATCATTCCTCAACATCCTTGAGGCGGCAAAGAACCACGGCGGATGCAACGTACTCTTCTCGTCTTCGGCCACAGTATACGGCGAAGCAGAGGTTCTTCCTGTGACAGAACAGACTCCACGTCTTCCTGCCACATCCCCATACGGCAACACCAAGACCATGTGCGAAGATATCCTTCGTGACACCGTACGTGCGACAGGATCCATCAAAGGCATCGCGCTCCGCTATTTCAACCCTATCGGAGCACATCCTTCAGCACTCATAGGAGAACTACCACGCGGCGTTCCGAACAATCTTGTGCCTTTCATCACACAGACCGCTATCGGAAAGCGCGAGTGCCTTAGTATCTTCGGTAACGATTATCCGACAGAAGACGGAACATGTCTGCGTGACTACATCGACATCGTGGACCTTGCAAAGGCCCATGTAGCGGCAGTCTCAAGAATGATCGACGGCAGGATGAAGAAGGATTATGAGATATTCAATGTAGGAACCGGGAGGCCGCTGTCAGTACAGGAGCTCGTGGATGCCTTCGAGAAGGTCAATGACCTCAAGCTGAACTACAAGGTAGCTCCACGCCGGCCGGGAGACGTTGTCGCCATATGGGCTGACACTACATTGGCCAACGAAGAACTCGGATGGAAGGCTGAACGTTCGATAGAAGAGACTCTCGCCTCCGCATGGGCATGGGAAAAGCATCTGGCCGGGAAATAGATGTCATCCTATATATCTAAAAAAATCAGGGTTTCAGTCAAACCGAAACCCTGATTTCTTTTTATCTGCCATACTTGGATCCAAGTGCGAATGACAATCCGAAATTGAAGTTAAGTCTCATTGACATAGGAAGTGGCATTCCGTTAAAGCCCATATTCTCAAGGAACTCAGGAACCTCATCCATCAGCATCGGAGCCGAAGCATAAGACAACGGCAGATAATCGAAGCCAAGGTACAGGTTCACACCCTTCTTTGGAGTAAGCTCAAGGATACCACCGATGGTTCTTGCTGTATTGAGGAACGAATAGTTGACTCCAAGAGCAAGCCACTTCAATGGAGTAATGTTCAATGAAGCGGTCAGTTCGTTACGATAATAACTGTGACTGAAACGTCCCGAATAAAGAAGTCCTGCACTCATCATCTTCTTAAGGAACGGCACCTCAACACCCAGATATACATTAGGCATGGTAGAACGGACTAAACCGTCTGATGCCTCTTTCTTCAAGTTCAGAAGATCCTCGGCCTGGCTCGTGAAATCATCCAGCGCTGCATCAAAGTTGTCCATATCGTCCATAGCGACATCCTGGAAGCCTACCCATTCGATCTTTCCTTTTGTAGAGAAAGAATTGACCGCGTCCTTGCTATAATGGATCAGTCCGAGGTCTGTTACTGCCGCCGAAACGGAAATGCCGTCGAACAAGTCTCCCGGAAGGTCAAGAACATACTCTGCTCCCAGATCGATCGAATATCCGAAACCTGCAAGCACCTTGTTCTGAAGCATCTTGTTGAGATCGAATCCGATTTCAGGCGCAACCTCACCTGCAGGGATCTCTGTCTCAAGTCCCTGGACAGCTGCATGGACGTAACCTTCAGTCTCGACAGTCCACTTCTCAGTACCAGTGGTAAGGCGGACATTCTCCAGATTGAGGGCTGCATATGCTACAGGCGCGATGAAGCGGACCTTTGCACCGACACGGAGACCTTTCATGATATCTCGTGAATATCCTAGAGCTGCCTGTACAGAGGCAGTTGCATATGCATTGATATTGGCAATGTTGTAGCTCTGACCTGAAGTTCCCGTTCCCTTCTTGAGGAAAAGGAAGAGGTCAGCAGGCAGGTCCACATCTACACCAGTCTTTATTCCAAGGTCGAAAGTCCAGAACGAATGCTGCTTTGTGTAAAATCCGAAGTTGATAAGGTTAGTCGAAGCCTCAGCATCAAGATGTGGATGATTTGCAAGTCTTCTCTCGAACTGGTCGACGGAAATCTGGCTATTGAGGAAAGTCACCAGTTCACCATTCATCGGATACAGGAATGTCGGAATATCAAGATTACTCATCACTCCTGCATACAGATTACCCATAGCAGGCATCTGGAAGTAGTTTGCACGTGGCGCAAACGCCGGGTTCATCTTGTTTCTGTTGAGGGAGTTATCAATGAAATAGCTACCCTTAAGAGCCTGTGCTCCTGCCATGAAAGGCATAAGGAGCAGAACCACCATTATGATTATATTATTTCTTTTCATTATATATCCTCCTTCATTATTCTTCATCAGACATAAAATCACTCAGATCGAGAGTCACGCCTTCAGGTACAAGAACCTGAAGCTTCGCCTTGATGAAGCTGTCTTCCTTGAGAGGTGCTCCCGCAACGCTGTTCGCCTTGAATACAAGTTCCAGAGCATCGATATCCGAAAGATTCGCATTCTTCTTCACTCCGACAAGAATATTGAGATCTGTCTTGACAGCCTCGCCGTTTATGGTACCCGGCTGTATGGTCTGCTTTCCGGCATTCTCAACAAGATCTATCCGGTTTCCGGCAGAGTCGAGGAAATTGAAAGTCAAGTCAAGACCGAGAGGAAGCGAACTCTCTATCTCTCCGGTCAGCGCAAGGCTTCCATACTGAAGAATTGTTCCCAACTGCTCAGGAAGATCAGGAATGGTCGTACTGAACTCAAGGGACATATCTTTGCCGAACTCGAACGGAAGGCTGAATGAATATGCAGCCTCAAGCACATATCCGTCTTCCGAAGCCACTATCGAGCAATCTGATTCAGGATCCGTTCCTGCATTCAGAACAATCTGCAGCCTGTCTGGATTCTCCTTTATCAGACTCAGGATATTAAGAGACACATGCTCATATCCATCCGGCATGTAAGGATCAGTTCCCTTAGGGAAGTTCGATATCCAGAATCTTATCAATGACGGCTCCGCAGATGCTTCAGGCATCCTGATTGTCAGAGTCTCCTCCAACGTCTTGCCTTCAATAGGTGCATCACCCTTATAAGGAACCACTGACAGGTCTGCGACAAGAGGAATCGAGAGATTGGTCTTGATTTCCAGCGCAAGACTGAAACGGTTCAGATCCAACGTAGCCTTGAGCTCATCCGTATTCAGAGCATTCGTAAGTGAAGAAAGATCAACATCCACAGAGACAGGCTCTATAGAATAATCCACCTTTCCTGTCACCTTTGAAATCTCTATCTTATTATCCGAGCCGGCAGTCATGAGGCTGATGTCCACATTGAGCTCAATATCTTCAAAAGCCCCCATGTCAAGCGTTGCATCCTTTATCACTACCGTACCGCCATATGAAACCTTGGCATTCTTCAGATACTCGGAGAGCTGTTCCTTATCCTTGTTGATCTTAAGGCCAAGTATCTTGATCGGATCGACTTCAATTTCATCACCAACAAGTTTTCCCTCGATTCTGAGTACGCCATCCTCCTGGGAATTCTCAAGCATGATCACATCAGGAATGGTGACATCAAGATCCAGATTCACATCCGCATCCTTGAGCAGTTCGCTTATACCTGGAGCCTTCACATCAATATCAAGGGAAACATCCTTGAGAAGAATCTCACCTACAGAGACCAGTTCATCTGGAAGTGATGAGAAATCAATCGATTCGCCGAAATCAAATGAACTCTCAGGAATCTCCACCTGATACATATCGATGCTTACTGTCGAAGGTACAAGTTCAGGAACATAGGCCTTGAATGAAACCACGGCATCAGGAGCGGTCAGCGCATCCAGATCTGCCTTGACAATCACTCCAGGAGCGATTCCTACCTTTCCGTCAACACTGAACCTGTCGCTTACCATATAAACCTCCTTGCCGTCCTTTACGGTTTTTGTTGCTTCAGCCTCGATATAATCGATAGGAAGTTCGATATGTGACGGAAGCCTGTCTGTAAACGTAAGCTTTCCGTTACTGAAATACGGTCTGATGTCCTCTGACAGTTCCTTGAATACTATCATGTCCGGGAAGTCTATCACAAGTCCTTCCTTTGACGCTCCTATAGGAAGCTTTGTCTCAGGAAGATCGATGTCGATAGTAATGACTGCTTCCTTTCCGTCAACGGTTTCAGGAACAATCAGAACCTTGCCAAGTTCCGCAACCTCTTTAGAAACTTCAAACTCTATATCTTCTTCTTCAGATATTTCATAATAATATCCGTCGAAATCCACATTGAAATCATCGACCTCAAACGATGCTGAAGGCTTAACTTCCAAAGAGATGTTGTCATCAGAAGTTCTTGGAAGATCCCTGGTGTTGATGAACTGTCCGCTCTTGACCGAAACGGATGCAGATGCAGATATCTTTACCTTTCCGTCAAAAGCAAGCTTTCCTGACTGCTGCATAGCAGGGTCGAACTCGATTCCTGTCACGGTGATCTTCTTCGATGTATTGCCGTCAGACAGGCTTCCGACAGGAAGAGTATACTTATTGTCTGCATCGGCGCCATCTACCTTTATTCCTTCAGGGAATTCAATATCAAGAGACTCGACAGCAAGATCAAGTCCTCCTATGCGGTTGACATTGGCAACATTGATATCCAGTTCTAGACCGGATCCTGCAGCAAAAGACACATCCTGTACTCCTGATACAAGATCAGGAAGAGTCTCAGAAAAAGAGAGATCGAAATCAGTCGAAATATTTGTGACAACCGGTTCTACCGCAACCTCCACATTATCAATGCGGAAGTCAAGGAATTCCACCTTAAGATTCATTTCCACAGGACCGCCCGGGTGATTTGCAAGATACCTCAGGGATGTCTTCAGATCCTCGTACTTAAGCGACAATGATGGGATTAAGGATATATTGTTCTCAAATACAAGGTTACCGTCCTTATCTTTCTTGAAGTTGTCCTTTCCAAAAACAAGATTTCTGACAGAATATGATCCGGATGCCGAATATGGGTTCTCACCTTCACCAGTCAGGACAAAGTCATCGACTATATGGTCGATAAGAAGCGGATGCCCGCTGTTTTCCTCGTCAGTAAGGTGGAAGATTTCATGAATGTCAAGGTCCACATGAGGAATGATCTTACCTGAAGTGAAGAACATGTTATCAGAAAGATCGATGGATATCCTGATCTTCGCATCCTTGTCGAACTGCACGTCATTCACAGCTGTTATCATCTTCGGCAAGGTGAACTTTACAGGAACATCTATCTTCTCGGATACTTCAAATTCAGTGAAGGTATCGATGGAGAACTGTGTCAGACCTATTCCATGAAGAAGATCGGTAATCTCATCAACAGGAAGCTCCACATCTGCATATGGCGCAAGAATAGGATTGGTCAAAGGTATTTCAACATGATTGAGTGTTGCAATGGCACCTCCGGTATTGAAATCCTCAAGATCCACCTTGAGGTCATCATCAGAAGGGAGATAGCCGCTTATATCCACAAGCGGTATATCCGGTTCCGGAATTACTATATCAAAATCCAGGTTTACGGAAGGTATCACCTCCGAAAGCTTCTGCTCGAAAGGAATATTGATTTCCGGTATAGTCACGTCCGACACATTCACATCCGAGAGATTGAATGGAAATTTCTCGCTTGTAGAGAATCCGTCAACTGCAAAATTTTCCGAAAGGAACGACAAGTCTTTTGAAAAATCGAAAGTTTCCGACATATTGAAGGCATAGGCGCCGTCAACAGTCTCGAACATTTTCTTGATTTCCGGATCCAGTTCGTCAAGGAGCTGACTTAACTTGATAGCCTCCGTACTTCCCAGCGGAATCGAGACTCCTTCCTGAAAGACAGTAACCTCCAGATTAAGGTTATCCTCTGAAATTTCATACTCTTCCTGTACACAGGAAAGAGCTGTAAATACAATAGAAACGGTGACGAAAAGCATCGTCACCCGATTGAATAGGGATGATTTCATAGTGATTGTTTATAAACTTCTGCAAATTAAGCAATATTATCTGACTATAACAAACATAGGGTGACTTTTTTATTCCTTGAACAATGTCCTGCATAGAGCCGGTACATCCGCTACCTTGACAACCTCTATCGATGCACAGTCCACACCTTCCAGACTGCTGAAGCTTGAAACGTAAATCTTCTTGAAACCCAGTCTTGCAGCTTCGATGACACGGCGGTCCGTCTGTGCAACAGGACGGACTTCGCCGCTCAAACCTATTTCTCCTGCAAAGCATACATCTGACGGAACGGCAAAGTCAAAATTCGAGGAAAGGACTGCACTGATGACCGCCAGGTCACACGCAGGATCGCTGACCTTCAGTCCTCCTGCCATATTAAGGAACACATCCTTGACACTGAGCTTGAACCCTGCCCTCTTCTCCAGTACGGCAAGAAGCATGTTCAGACGACGCACGTCAAATCCCGTCGCACTGCGCTGCGGCGTACCGTACGCAGCTGAACTCACAAGTGCCTGTACCTCTATCAGGAACGGCCTGGTACCGTCGAGCATGGCGCTGACAGCTACACCGCTTAATCCTTCTTCGTGCATTGGGATCAGCATTTCCGACGGGTTGCTCACCTCCCTCAGGCCCTTGCCGGTCATCTCGAACACTGCAAGCTCCGATGTCGAGCCGAAACGGTTCTTTATGCTGCGAAGAAGTCTGTATGTACCTCTGTTATCCCCTTCAAACTGAAGCACTACATCTACAATATGCTCCAGTATCTTCGGACCGGCGATGCTGCCCTCCTTGGTGATATGGCCTATCAGAATCACAGGCACTCCGGTCTCCTTTGCAAAACGTAGAAGCATCGCAGCTGTTTCCTTGATCTGAATGACGGAACCGGGAGAAGATTCTACATTCTGCGAAAACATGGTCTGGACTGAATCCACTACCATAAGGTCCGGCATCATGGAACGGGCCTCCGCGATTATATTCTCCATCAGCGTCTCGCTGTATATGAAGCAGTTGCTGTCATCGCCTCCGATACGGGCCGCACGGAGCTTCACCTGCTTCGCGCTCTCCTCTCCTGTAACATACAGAGTCTTGAGATGCGGACAATGAAGCGGAATCTGCAGAGATAGAGTGGACTTTCCTATACCCGGTTCGCCTCCTATCAGGACCAGAGAACCTTCCACCAGACCGCCGCCGAGAATACGGTCCACCTCCCCGTTATTCAGGGACACGCGGTTCTCGACAGATGAGTCTATATGGGAAAGAGGCATTGGCTTCTGCCCCGAGCCCGGCACGGCGGACACCGCTGCCGGGCTCGGCTTCCTGCCTGTAGCCACTGTCTCCTCAACCATAGTGTTCCACTCTCCGCACGCCGGGCATCTTCCCATCCATTTAGGGCTCTCGTTTCCGCATGACTTGCAGAACCACACCGTCTTTGTCTTTACATTTGCCATGATCTGTCTTTATTCAGCATTCCGGATATTCTTGCCGCCAGGGGTAGGATTCCCACTGATACGGATTTCACACAAAGCATCCTTGTCATTGCCGTCAGGGAAACGGATCAATGAATTGGCAGGAGCAGGCGCTGAAACCGGATTCATACCACGAGGCATCCTCATCTGCGGAACCACCGCCAGACAACCTCCCTGACTCTGGTCTCCCTCAAGGACAGCAAGGTCAGGACGTGCAATTGTTCCATTTGCACTTGAGTTGCTTTGCTTCGAACCGTAAATGACCGCATCTATCAGCACATCTCCGTGATACAAGGCGATGGCTCCTGCACGTGTCGAGTAGGTATAGCTGTAATTTCCGTCCTGAGCTGTCGGAGCAGCCGGACCAGAGATG
>JAZNAW010000061.1:0-5141 GCA_045586745.1 Candidatus Cryptobacteroides sp. | reverse complement strand
GGGGTGATGACCCTGAGCTCTTCCTTGACCGATTCGCTGACATCCAGCGTCTCGATGAAATCCGCTATGACTTCATGATTGATGCCTGCTCCGGTACGTGTCAGCGCCTTAAGCGTCTCGTATGGGTTAGGGTAGTTCTCTCTGCGGAGTATTGTCTGAATCGCTTCCGCTACTACAGCCCAGTTCTTCTCAAGGTCGGCGCGTATGGCTTCTTCGTTGAGGATCAGCTTGCCGAGTCCCTTCTTCAATGAATTCAGTGATATCATCGAATGTGCGAGAGGCATTCCTATGTTCCTGAGTACGGTAGAGTCCGTGAGGTCTCTCTGGAGCCTTGAGATAGGAAGTTTCATCGAAAGATGGGTGTAAAGTGCGTCTGCCACTCCGAAATTGCCTTCCGCGTTCTCGAAATCGATAGGGTTGACCTTGTGGGGCATTGCAGATGAACCTACTTCGCCGGCCTACACCTTCTGACGGAAGTATTCCATGGATATATATGTCCAGATGTCGCGTGCGAAGTCTATGAGGATTGTGTTTATGCGCCTCAGGCAGTCGAAGAGGGACGCAAGATTGTCATAATGCTCGATCTGGGTGGTCGGGAACGATCTTTTCAGACCGAGAGAGGCGACGAAGTCATTTCCGAATCCGATCCAGTCGATTTCAGGATATGCGACCTTGTGCGCATTCATGTTTCCGGTAGCACCGCCGAACTTTGCCGGGTAGGTCAGCTGCTCGAACTGCCTGATCTGCTCTTCGATACGTACTGCGAAGACGTTGAATTCCTTGCCAACGCGGGTCGGTGAAGCCGGCTGTCCGTGGGTCTTCGCAAGCATAGGGATATCCTTCCATTCTTCCGCCATGCCTTTGATCATGCCGAGAACTTCCTTGAGGAGCGGCATGAAGCATTCGTCGATGGCCTCTTTGAAGGAGAGAGGGACTGAAGTGTTGTTGATGTCCTGCGAAGTAAGTCCGAAGTGGACGAACTCTCCCCACTTGAGGATGTCCATTTCCTTGAAGCGGTCCTTGATGAAGTATTCCACGGCCTTGACGTCGTGGTTTGTCACCTTCTCTATTTCCTTGACCTTCGCCGCGTCTTCCGGAGTCATGTTCCTGTAGATGTCTCTCAAGGCTTCGAACTTCGATGAATCAAAATCCGCCAGCTGCGGGAGAGGGATCTGGCAGAGTGCGATGAAGTATTCTATCTCGATGCGTACCCTGTATTTTATGAGGGCATATTCGCTGAAATATCCGCTAAGGGGTTCTGTCTGACGCGAATAGCGTCCGTCGATAGGCGAGACCGCCAGAAGTGCATGATTGTCCATTTCTTCGTTGATTAACTTTTCGGTTGCAAAGATAGTAAAAAAGGGATAATGGACAATTTTGCTGAATAAATAGGTGGATTTTATTGATAATTAATTATATTTGCGCGATTTAGAGTAAATAACCAAAGTTCAAAATCATAAATAAATGAAGAAATTATTGTCAAGAATGTCGCTCGTAGGCCTTATGGCATTGATGTGCGGCATGTTTTACGGATGTAATCCGGAAGGGGAAAAATCAGCTTTCTCTGTGTCAGTAAAGGAAGCGGGACCTGAGTACGTCCTTATCCAGGTGAGTGCACCGACCTCTGTCGATGTTGCATACATGCTTGATACCAAGGAGAAGAGGGTGGATAACCCTGTGATGATCTTTGCATCAGGCGAGACTCTTACCGTAAAGCCTGATGATGTCATCAGAATCAGCAAGGGCCTTGAAGAGGATACCCAGTATTATCTTTATGCAGTAGCAAAGCTTGATGCCCAGAACTATTCTGAGATCATCACTCTGCCTTTCAAGACGACAGTGTATGACCTTGACGAACTCATCACTGTAGTTGATCAGAGCTATGACGGTTTCAAGGTGCGCCTTACTGTTCCGGAAGAGACAAAGAAGAGAGGCAATGCCATCCGTTACGCCCAGTCGGACATCATGATGTATAACTTCATGGGGCAGGACGACTACCGCAGCCTTCTTTATAACGGCGGTGCTTATACGAAGTTCGTGACCGATGACGAAACGATCGTCTACTCTGAGGACACCAACTGGTATCAGACAGGAGAGGATTCAGACGGAGACGGAGAGATCGACTGGGACACGAATTACAACCCTATCTCTCCTGGTGAGCCTATCGTCTACATTGCAGGTGAGTTCTCTTGGATGAACGGAGATGAGGATGCGTTGCTTGACGACAAGGGTAAGGAGATCTTCGGCTTCCCTGGCGGATGGGATCCGGGCTATTTCATGCCGCTCCTCGACCCTTCTTATTATACCGGCAACAGCGGAAAGTCGCAGAGCAGCATGGGTATCATCACCGATTACGAGATCACTTCACCAATGGACTCATACTGGACAGGAGCATTCCAGAGAAAGCATTTCTTTGTAAAGCAGCCTCAGCCGTTCGACGGCAAGGTGGATGTGAAACTTGTAGATGTAAGCCCTATCGACCTTGTCATGGAGTTCTATCCTGACGATAATGTAAAGCAGTATGCCATAGGTGTGTTTGACGACAACATGCTTGAGGAAATGCTGAAGCTCTGCAATTACAGGGAAGACTATCTCCAGTGGGCGATCACATCGTATTTTGCAGCTTATAACTTCGGTACAAGGGTAGCAAAGGAGGCTGTTCAGATGAAGCTCACATCCTTCTATTATCAGGATGCGATCGGAGAGAATACCGACTATCATGTCCTCGTTACCGCAATGGGTGACGACATGGCTACCATCCAGAACTTCCAGAGATACAAGTTCACTACCACTTCCAAGGTGAAGGACGCTCCTGAAATTCTTGTTACAGCACTTCAGGATGAGTCTACCCCATATGTGGCCAAGTTCAACGTGAAGTGTACGACAGCTGCTGAAGGCAACCCTGTGACCGAGTGTTATTATGCCGCCAACTACAAGAGGGACTGGCTTCTTGAGATAAACGCGGGAGCAACATATTTCAACATCGTTGCAGGCAACAAGGCTGTTCCCGGCTGCATCTTCACTACTGAAATGCTCGAGGCTGTAAATTCACCTGAAGGATGCGAGATTGCCATCCCTTCTATCGACGGTGAAGTCACAAGACTTGCTGTGCTCGGCTACAACGACGAGTATACTCCTAATGACCTGACAAGCTACAAGTCTACAGAGATCGATGATGGCGAGTGCCCGGGCATCGCAGACTGCACGACTCCATGGCTCGAGATGAAGGATTATGTCGATTACGACTATGACAAGCTCATCGGTGACTGGACTGCTACAGCAACCCTCAAGAGAGCATCTGACGGAAAGAGTTTCATCCACAGCTCGAAGATTACCATAACAGACAATCTTGACAATTATCCATCAGAACTTCCGGATTCAGTATATAATATATATAAGGAAGCCAGCAAGTATGAGAAGGAAAAGGTGGACGGCCTCTGGAATGAGTTCAAGCGGATGTCGGAGGAGGTGGCAAAGAATCGTCTTGAGTATCAGAACAGGCTTCTTGTCCTGGGATGGCTTGATGCAGACTCATACAACCGTCTTGATACATATACTCCATACGATCTTTTCATCGACAGGACATACAAGTCTGTAGATGTGTCATCTATGTTCAACGACTTCGGACCGAAATGGTATCTGGAGGCTGTCGAAGATGGAAACGGCAACGTCTCTCTTGTAGCTCCGTTTGATTCCAACTTCCTTCCACCTTCAGCAAACTGGAGCGTTCCTTTCTATTTCGCAGGTATGGAGCTTGAAAAATATTATACAGTAATGTATGGAGACGGATTTACTGCTGCCTTCCCTGTTGAGGTCTCTGAGGAATGGGATACCATCACAATCAAGCCTCTCGAATATGTGGACGGCGAGGGTAA
The DNA here is from genome assembly GCA_045586745.1 of Candidatus Cryptobacteroides sp. Lineage (GTDB taxonomy): Bacteria > Bacteroidota > Bacteroidia > Bacteroidales > UBA932 > Cryptobacteroides. Next base: position 1,266 of record JAZNAW010000061.1, on the reverse strand, counting down.
CAGGACAGAATTCTATCCTCAGATGTTGGGTATAGACTATAAGATGAGCCAGACTATCCTTGAAAACGTGGTTGTTTCAGATGTAGTGCTTACCAAGGGATGGTCAGAGGCTGAAGCTGCATCAGCAGGTGTACAGAAGTCTGCACGCCGCGGATCATCAGCAGTGTTACGCCCTGAAGGTGATTTCCCTAAGACTGTCTACATGCCTATGACAGAACTCCAGGCTGCTCCTGAACTCAAGAAGATCGAAGGAACCCTCATGACAAAGGAACAGTTCAAGGAAAGGGCCGACAAGTTTGTTGAAATGAGATATAATATTAAGAAATAATGAAGGTATTGTTCAAATATGCATCACTGCTTGCAGCAGCAGTGATGCTTTTCGCCTGCGGCGAGGAGAATAAGCAGCAGGGAAACGGCAATGAAGGCGTCGGAACTGCGGATTTCCGCCTTGTTGCAGACAAGGATGTCATCCAGTCCAACGGACAGGATGCGTCGACCCTTACAGTATATCTTGACGGTAAGGATGTGACTTCAGACGCTGTCATCTATAATGACAAAAGTGAGGAGGTTACTCTTACGGACGGTAAGTTCGTTGCGACAGCAGACGGAGAGTACAAGTTCTGGGCTGCGTACGGCACATACAGCACATTTGACAAAAGTAAAGACGACAGCGGAATGATAACCGTCAAGGCCATATCTGTCGCTGTCCCTGATGCGGTTGAGGATCCTCAGGCATCCAACACTTCGTTTGTACATCGTGCATTCCTCACCCAGTACACCGGAACCGGATGTGGCTACTGCCCGTATATGATCAAGATCCTCCGCGAACTCATGGCTGACCAGACCATTCCGAACAAGGCTGTGCTTGCGGCAGTTCATTCGTACTCGAATGCTGACCCGGCATATATTTCTGCGCCGAAGGTAAATAACTATCCTTATATGCATATTGACCTTGCGACTGGTTTCTCTCATTCACAGGGTTCGGCCCCTCTCTACTCGCAGGTGAACAGCATTGCTGCTTCTGATGCCAAGGCCGGAATCTCTGTGAACCCTAAGCTTTATGACGACGGAACTCTCGTTCTTAAAGTCGCTGTCAAGGCTGCACAGGAGGGTGATTACAGAGTAGGAGCATGGCTTCTCGAGGATGAGATCTATGGACAGCAGACTGACTATGACGGTATTGGTGACGATAGCTACAGCACTCATGAGAACTGTGTCCGCCTTATCGATTCCAGATATGACGGAGAATGGGCAGGCATGCCTGTA
>JAZNAW010000060.1:0-10356 GCA_045586745.1 Candidatus Cryptobacteroides sp. | reverse complement strand
GCAGTCTACAGCGAATGCCTTGCGGCTCTCGATATGACCCTTTGTTGTATCGAAGTGTGAGTTACCTGGAACGATTGCTCCTGCTGTCACAAGGTGGCTGAAGAGAACGTTCTCGGCAGCACGACCCTGGTGAGTAGGGATGACATACTCGAATCCTGTGATCCTGGTGATGGTCTCCTTAAGCTGGAAGAATGACGCCGAACCTGCATAGCTCTCGTCACCCATCATCATAGCTGCCCACTGGCGGTCGCTCATTGCGCCTGTACCTGAGTCAGTAAGACAGTCGATGTATACCTGGTCTGACTTAAGCTGGAAGAGGTTGTAGTCAGCCTCCTTGATCCACTGCTCGCGCTCCTCGCGTGTACTTTTGCGAAGAGGCTCCACCATTTTGATCTTGTACGATTCTGCAAAAGGTAATTCCATGATTATCAATATTTTAGTTGTTATTATTGTGGTTTATTGTTTTTCCAACTCATAAAGATAACCATTTTTCGTCGCAATAAAAGATAAATCTTTTATTTTTTGGAGAAATATCTGCATTTCAGCCAGAAGGCATAGACAGGGTCGGCAAAGCGGATCTTTCCGTCCAGACTGCATATGATGCCTCTTTCAAGCAGGGCCACCTTTGAACGTGAAGCGGAAGTTGCAGACGAGATATGATGTCGGTGCAGGACTTCGGAGGTGCTGATCACGGTCTCCCCTGCCAGTACGGCATGGAGATAGCACAGCTGCTGGGTTGTAAGACTGTCCGTGATGTTCCTGAAGACAAGTTCCATCTGGTCGACGATTGTTTCATGTGCCTGCATGACGACCTCCTTCGAACATACCACAGAACTTCCTAGCCACGAAAGATGGGCCAGCTGCTGGGTATAGAAAGCATGGTCACCCACAAGTTCAGCTATCAGACCTGCAACCTCATTGTCAAGATACTTGGCGCTGTCAGCAAATCTTTCGCGGATGGACTTGACTACGTCCGACCTGCGTATATGATTAAGATTCATGATGTTACCATACCTGTAGAACATCGGGGAAGACTTCAGGAACTTATCCACAAGCACCAGAGGAGTTGAAGAAACGCAGTATGCGACGCCGTCCTGGCGCGACCACTTCATCTTGAAACGGTCCAGAAGCGCATCGGGATCGGAAAACAGGGAAATGGAATTGAATTCATCTATGCAGACCACGACCTTGTATCCGGTAGCCTTGGCGACCGAATACGGGAGATCAAGAAGCTCATCCTGATTGCGGCGGATCTCCTCCCAGTCAAAATCTACAGTAAATGATCCTGCAGCATCGAAGGAAACACGCGGCGAGGTATGCGGAAAATATATTTTGACATTATCCACGACCTCTTCCTGACTTGCGGAGACCGCACGGAGCAAACCCTGGACAAGAAGTTCATAGAAACGTTCCTCGTTCCTGACATTGGAAAGGTCCACAAAACAGAACCTGATATTCTTTTCCTTGTGTCTGGCTTCCTGAGCCGCCCTATGGACAAGAGAAGATTTTCCCCATCCTTGAGGAGCAAGCAAAGCTGTGTTCGTAAGGAAAATGAAGTCTGAAGAAAGCTTCTTTACCTCGTCTTCACGGCCGACAAAGTAGTCACCTTCGGCTATTTTACTGTAATCAAATAATTTAGACATTGGATCGGAGTTATTTTCCAACAAATGTAACACAATTTTTGTAATTACACAAATCGTAAATCACATTTTGTAAACAACTTTAATTCAAGCCCATTTTTTCCTTCATGCTTCTCAAAATATCAAAGGCTTGGAGAGGAGTTAGATTGTTAAGGTCGACCGAATCCAGGTCTTCCTTGAGAGAAGAAAGGAGAGGATCTTCAAGCTGGAAGAAGGAAAGCTGGAGAGAGCCGTCGCTTTCGACACGTCCCTCCTTGACATTATGCGGCTTCTGCATTTTCCTTGGAGACGGCTTTCTTTGTCCGGAATTCGGATCCTTTCCGGATTCAAGGGAAGCAAGAGTCTTTTCAGCGGAATCAAGAACCTGTTTCGGCATGCCGGCCATACGTGCCACATGAAGTCCGAAGCTATGAGCCACACCGCCTTCCTTCAGTTTACGCAGGAAAATGACATTCTTTCCGACTTCCTTGACAGCGATATGGAAGTTCCTGACACGACCATACAGATCTTCAAGGTCGTTAAGTTCATGATAATGAGTGGCAAACAGAGTTTTTGCACCCTGACCGTATTCGTGGACATACTCGACTATGGCACGTGCTATTGACATGCCGTCATAAGTCGACGTTCCGCGTCCTATCTCGTCCAGAAGCACCAATGACCTGGACGAAAGGTTATGAAGGATCATCGATGTCTCGAGCATTTCGACCATGAATGTGGATTCGCCACGTGAAATATTGTCAGAAGCGCCTACACGCGTGAAAATCTTGTCGCAATATCCTATTTCAGCGGCCTCTGCCGGAACAAATGATCCGACCTGAGCCATAAGCACTATAAGTGCGGTCTGGCGAAGAAGGGCAGACTTACCTGCCATGTTCGGTCCGGTAAGGATAATGATCTGCTGACTGTCATTATCAAGATAAATATCGTTCGGGACGAATTCCTCGCCTGCAGGCATCATGGTCTCGATGACAGGATGACGACCTTGACTGATATTGATTGCCCTGCCATTATTCATCTGAGGACGGCAGTATCTGTTGGCAACGGCAAGGTCAGCAAATCCGGAAAGAACGTCCAGACGAGCAAGTATACGGCAGTTTTTCTGGATGGCGGAGATGTTCGCCTGAATTCTGGCAACCAGTTCTGCATATATCTGTGTCTCAAGAAGATATATTCTTTCTTCAGCACCCAGGATCTTCTGTTCGTATTCCTTGAGTTCTTCGGTGATGTATCGTTCTGCATTGACAAGAGTCTGCTTGCGTATCCATTCTGCAGGCACCTTGTCCTTATGGGTGTTGCGGACTTCAAGATAGTATCCGAACACGGAGTTGTAACCTATCTTGAGCGACGGGATGCCTGTCAGTTCCGTTTCCCTTTCCTGGATACGGAGAAGAAAGTCCTTGCCGTTTCTTGCTATATCCCTCAGGTCGTCAAGTTCGGCAGATACGCCTGGAGCGATGACATCGCCCTTACCTACGGCCGCAGCTGTATCCGGATGCATGGTTTGACCTAGATATTCAAGGAGTTCATTGCAGTCGCTAATGGAACCCGTCATACGGTCAAGAGCGTCAACGCCTTTTCCCTGGCAAATCTTCATTATAGGGTCAGTCTGACTGAGACCTCTGTGCAGCTGCATCACCTCGCGAGGCATAATCTTTCCTGCTGCTGCACGTGAAATTATTCTCTCCAGGTCTCCGATATCACCTATCAAAGACTGAAGTCTGGTCAGATCTTCCTGATTATCAACAAAATGCTGTACAACAGAATGTCTGGAATCAAGTTCATCGAGATCAATGACAGGCATCGAGAGCCATGTCCTCAACATTCGTGCTCCCATAGGAGAAGAACACTTGTCCATTACCTCAACAAGGGAAGTTCCTTCCTTTCCGGCTGTTGATGAGAAGATTTCAAGGTTACGGAAGGTGAAACGGTCCATCCAGACGAATGAGCTCTCGTCAATACGTGAAACCGAGCAAATATTAGACAGTCCGGTGTGCTGGGTCTGTTCAAGGTATATCAGCAGAGCGCCGGCAGATGTGATCCCCAGTGGGAAACTGTCAATCGCAAAACCTTTGAGGGAATCAACCTTGAGCTGACGTTTGAGTTTTTCTACGGAATTGTCATAAATGAAAGCCCATTCTTCAAGAGTCGAGATATAATAATGGTCTCCGTAACGCTCTCTGACTCCCTTTTCATAGCCTCTGGGCACAAGGAGTTCCTTTGGAGCGAATGAACTTAAAAGAGTGCTGATATAGTCCAGGGAACCTTCTGCAACCTGGAACGTACCGGTAGAAACATCCAGGAAAGCAGCTCCGCATCTGTCCTTATGGAAGGTGAGACCTGCTATGTAGTTGTGCTCCTTCTGTTCGAGAAGCTGCTCGTTAAAGGCGACGCCAGGAGTGACAAGTTCCGTCACTCCTCTCTTGACAATGTTCTTTGTCAGTTTCGGGTCTTCCAACTGGTCACAGACCGCCACCTTGTATCCTGCACGGACAAGTCTCGGAAGATAGGTTTCAAGGGAATGGTGAGGAAATCCAGCCATGGGTATAGCCCCGGGAATGGCGCTGGAGCGCTTTGTAAGCACGATTCCAAGCACCTTGCTTGCAATAAGGGCATCATCTCCGTATGTTTCGTAAAAGTCACCGCATCTGAAAAGAAGCACTGCTTCAGGGTAATCAGCCTTGAAGGAGAAGTACTGCTTCATCATCGGTGTCTCATGCTGTTTTTTCTCTGCCATATCGTATGAATATATCCAGGCAAAATTACCGTTTTTTATTTAAAAATAAAAACGCGTATATTTGCATGGTATGAAACGGGTACTTGTCATAACATATTATTGGCCGCCTACCGGAGGATCCGGTGTGCAGAGATGGGTGAAATTCGCCAGATATCTGCCTTCCGAAGGATGGCAGCCCGTGATATATACCCCAGAAAACCCGGAGCAGCTGGCTGTGGACCATTCTCTTGAGGCCGAAATACCCGAAGATACAGAAGTCATAAAGACTCATATAACAGAGCCTTACGAGCTTTACAAGAAGTTCCTGCGCCGTTCCGGACACAGCAAGGAGGCCGTAGAGGTCAATCCTGTCAATGCACAGAACAAATCTTTCGCCCAGAAGGTGGCGATGTGGGTGCGCGGCAATCTTTTCCGCCCGGATCCGAGATGTCTGTGGATAAGACCTTCCGTAAGATTTCTGAAGAAATATCTCAAGGAACATCCTGTAGACCTCATAGTAAGCACGGGACCGCCTCAGTCAATGCACCTCATAGGCAGGAAACTTGCACGGGAAACAGGGCTCCCGTGGATCGCGGATTTCCGTGACCCTTGGACCAAGATATTCTATTTCAAGCACTTGTCGATGACAAAGGCTACCGAAAGATGGCACCGGAGAATGGAAAAGAAGGTTCTCGGTGATGCAACAGCCATAGTTGCCGTATCTCCTCTTGTACAGCAGGAGTTCCAGGCAATGACACAAACCCCAGTCGAACTCATAACCAACGGATACGATGAGTGCGATTTTCCTTATGGAAGAGACGGAAATGCCGTGGGAGGACCTCAGAAGGAATTCGTGATTGCACATACGGGACTATTTGCGGCAGACGGCAACCCTACCGTGCTTTGGGAAGTGCTGGCTGAAAAATGCGGTAACGACCCTGATTTCAGGAAACTGTTGAAGATAAAGCTGATAGGAAAGACCGACAGACAGATAACGGCATCCATAGAAAGCGCAGGTCTGGGAGAAAACCTCGCCGACATGGGCTACCAGCCGCATTCTGTCGCTGTGGAAGAGCAGAGAAAGGCTTCACTTCTCATTCTTCCGCTCAGGAAGGAACCTGAATACAAGGCCGTCCTTCCGGGAAAACTGTTTGAATATCTGGCATCCTGGAGGCCGGTGCTTGGAATAGGACAGCCAGACGGAGCCATGTCGATGATCCTGAAGAAGACGAAGACCGGAGTCGTCATTGATTGGAACGACAAAGCCTCCATGGCCCGTTTCATCGACCTCTGCTGGACAAACCATCTTAAGGGAGAACTCACTGTCGAGGATGCGGACATATCCGGATTCACACGCAGGAACCTGACCCGCCGAATGGCGGAACTTTTCAATAGGGTGACTGAAAACGGCCCATCCGGAAATCTCTAGGATTATCCGGACAACATGATGAAATTTTACATTGTATCCGGGAAAATACAGGTTTATCCGGACGAAACGAAGAATAGATTATGAAGAAGGAACTGTTGAAGAAAATTCTGGTCTACGCAGGCATCATCCTGCTTTTCGCCGTTATAGCATATGGATTCGTGCCTCAGGTATTGAGCGGCAAGATCGTGAACCAAAGCGACATAGCATCGTGGAAAGGTATGGCCAACGAAGCCATGACCCATAACGCGGCTCATCCTGAAGATCCTACTGCGTGGACAAATTCGATGTTCGGAGGCATGCCGACAACGGCTACAATCGACGATTTCCACGGCGACTGGACAGATTACATCTACGATTTTCTTCTGACAGGACGCAGACCTGCGACCTATATATTCCTTACTCTTGTCGGCGCTTTCCTGCTCATGCTCTCGATGGGTATGAACGGCATTGTGGCGGTGGCAGGAGCCATTGCAGTGGCCTTCTGCTCATATAACATGCAGATCATCCAGGTCGGACACAACACCAAGATGCAGGCCATCGCATATTTCCCTTGGGTGCTGGCAGGCATCATCTTCACCTACCGTACAGCATTGGCAAAGGTCGAATCATGGAAAGAGTGGCTTCCTAAGACGGTTCTGGGAGCAACGCTTTTCGCTTTCGCACTCAGCATGCAGATAAAGGCCAATCACGTCCAGATAACCTATTATCTCGCGATAACCATCTTTGTATATGCCATTGCATTGCTGATAAGCCTGTGCATCGACAAGGCTAAAAGAACAAGACTAGGCCGTTTCTTCGCAGCATCCGCCCTTCTTCTGGTGATAGGATGCATCGGTATCGCAACAAACGCAAACAAACTCATACCAACATACGAATACACCCCATACACAATGCGCGGTGGTTCCGAGCTTTCAGGAAGCGGAAACGGACACAATGCCGACGGTCTGGACCTCGATTACGCGACTGCATGGTCATACGGAATAGAGGAAATGCCTAACCTGCTGATTCCAAACTTCAACGGCGGTTCGTCAGCAGGTCCTCTGGACATGGATTCAGAGACAGGAAAACTTCTTAAAAGGGCTGGTCAGCCGAATCTTCGCCAGACTCTCAAAGCCATGCCGCTCTATTGGGGTCCGCAGCCGTTCACTGCAGGTCCTATGTACATGGGAGCCATTACTGTATTCCTTTTCATGCTCGGTCTCTTCCTCGTCAAGGGAAGGGAGAAATGGTGGATGCTGACTGCCACAGTGATTGCCGTCCTGCTTTCGTGGGGAAGCCATTTCATGTGGTTCACGAAGCTCTGGTTCGACTATGCTCCGTTCTACAACAAGTTCAGAACCGTTTCAATGGCGCTGGTTGTCCTTCAGGTAACAATGCCTCTGCTCGGATTCTATGCCCTGGACAGGATAATAAAGGAGAAATATACATCAAAGCAGTTTGGAAAGGCATGCCTTCCTGCATATATTCTTACAGGGTTATTCTGTCTGATATGCTCCGTTGCGCCTGGTATCGCAGGAACATTCACGGCCGCCGGAGATGCTCAGTACGGGGAAATGCTGGCAGAAACCCTCGCTGCAGACAGAGCATCACTGCTGAAGGCTGACGCATGGCGGTCGTTCTGGCTGATTTCAGCCGTTGCCGCTATGCTTATGTGGGCATTCCGGACTCCGAAACGCGATGCTGTCGGTCCCGAAGGATCTTTCGTACGCAAAGGAAGGATGACCATTGTGGCATTCGTAGTGATCGTTCTGGTAGGGTTTGACCTCATTCCTGCCGGAAAACGCTACCTCAACAAGGACCATTTCATCACACCGAAGGACTTCAGTGCACAATACGAACCGCGTCCTGTAGATGAGATCATTCTGGAAGACTCCGATCCGGACTACAGGGTTCTTGATCTGAGCGTGAACACTTTCAACAGCTCGATCCCGAGCTATCACCATAAGACCATCGGAGGTTACAGCCCTGTCAAACTGCAGAGATATCAGGACCTTATAGAGAGGTACATTACTCCGGAGATATATGAGGTCTATGATGTCATCGAGAACTCCAATACAGTTTCCGATGTTGCTGAGAATCTTCAGGATCTTAAGATAATCTCCATGCTTAACGGAAAATACATCATCCTTGGTGCGGAATATCCTCCTGTCGTAAATCCATATGCATACGGAAACGCATGGTTCGTATCTTCAGCTGTTCCTGCAGCTACACCGGATGATGAAATTGCGTTGCTTGCCTCGACAGATCTGAGGAATACTGCTGTCATCGGAGATGATTTTGCCTGGGCTCGTGAACATATCGTAATGCCGGGCCAGCCTGATGTCATGTCGAGCGAAGCAGAGACATCCCCATCAATCACTCTTACCCATTACGCCCCGAACGAGCTCAGATACAGCTACAGCACAGACTCTGAACGTGCTGCCGTTTTCAGTGAAATATACTATCCGAAAGGCTGGAAGGCATGGATAGAGCCTGCAGGAGCATACGGAGAAGTGCGTAACGGCCATTATCAGCCGACTGCAGAAGCACGTGAGACCGAACTCTTCCGTGCAGACTGGATGCTCCGAGGGGCTATCATCCCTGAAGGAGAAGGCCAGCTGATCATGCGCTTCGAGCCTGATTCATACCAGATAGGCAAAAACATCTCACGCGCAAGTTCAATAGCCCTTATCCTCCTGCTGATACTGTCTGTCGGATTTACAACAGTCCTGAAACGAAGATGAAGATGATTGCCAGAGGACAGATATAACGGATCAGGAACCAGAGGACACCGAAGATCTTCGCGTTTGCAGAGAGGGTGCCTCCGTTGGTGAATTCGTCATATATATCGGTTTTCTTGAGCCTCCAGCCGACAAACAGGACTGTCAGAAGGCTTCCCAGCGTCATAAGTACGTTAGAGGACAGGTAGTCGAAGAAGTCGAATATCGAGCGTCCTGCAATCTTGAGATCTGCGAGCGGTCCGAAGGAGAGCGAGCAGAGCGCTCCTACTGACCAGCATAAAGCAAACAGGGTCAGACATGCCGCTACCCTGGAGAACTTCTTTTCTTCAACCAGATATGCAACGGCCACTTCCAGCATTGAAATAGATGATGTAAGCGCAGCAACCAGAAGAGCGACAAAGAAGAGTATCGCTATGAACCCTCCAGCAGGCATCTGTGAGAAGACGAAGGGAAGGGTTTCAAATACAAGACCAGGTCCTGACTGCGGATTCAGTCCGAATGCAAACACCGCCGGCATGATGGCTACTCCTGCAATCATGGCGAACATGAGGTCAGAACATGCCGTAGCCGTACTCTGGAACATAATATTTTCCTTTTTGTCCACATACGAAGCATATGTCAGGATGGTTCCGAAACCAAGTGACAACGAGAAGAATGCCTGACCGAGAGCGGCGGCAATAGCTTTTCCATCTATCTTTGAGAAATCCGGATTGAACAGATAGTCCACTCCTTTAGCGGCGCCCGGCAATGTGAGCGAATAGCCAGCAATTGCCAGCACAATGAAGAAGAGCAGCGGCATCATGACTTTGCTGAACTTCTCTATGCCATCCTTGATGCCGACCATGACAATGAGGGTGGTAACCATAAGGAATAAAGTATGTCCGATCAGAGGAATCCATGTCGAAGAGACGAAATCCGCGAACATGGTACTCATGCCGCTCTGGGTCTCCCCTGACGTAAAAGAGAATGTAAGTGACTTGAAGAGATAGTCGATGGACCATCCTCCGATGACACTATAGTATGAAAGCACAATCAGAGGGACTATCACCGTTATCATACCTACCCATTTCCATGCCGATCCTCCGGAAAGGTCACGGAAGGCAGAGTATGCATTCTCCTGACTGCGGCGACCGATCACGAATTCCGAAATGAATAACGGAAGACATATCAGGAAGCACAGAAGTATGTATATTATGATGAAGGCAGCACCTCCATTCTCTCCTACAAGATATGGGAACCTCCATAAATTGCCAAGTCCCACTGCCGAGCCGGCCATCGCCACAAGGGCACCGAACCTGCTGCCAAAACTGTCACGTTTCATATTTTCTAACCTTTATCTCTTTGTCGTATATTTCTCACATTCAGCAACTTACAGTAAATCGCCTGCGCCATATGCCACAGGCGATTTATTATAATCCTCTATCTATCAATGTTTTACGTATTCAACGAATTCGAAGTCGAAGCCAGATTCTTCGTCATGGAACATTTCGGAACGTTCCGCGACTGTCCATACAGAAGGATCAATCAGGGGAAAGAATGTGTCGGCGTCTTCGATGACCGTATGGACATGGGTTACTATGAGCCTGTCCGCATCATTCAGGGCCTGGGCGTAGATCTGGCCGCCGCCGATGACGAAGCATCGGGGATTCCCGATCGGGTCGGGAATGACAGAGGAAGCGGCCCTGTAGGCCTCTTCGAGCGACGGAACGACCTCAACCCCTTCCGGGGCATCAAAACCCCTGGAAACGACGATATTCGTGCGTTTCGGGAGCGGACGGCCGATGGATTCGAAGGTCTTTCGTCCCATTATGACAGGACAGCCCGAAGTCGTGCGCTTGAAGAACTTCAGGTCTT
>JAZNAW010000059.1:0-15635 GCA_045586745.1 Candidatus Cryptobacteroides sp. | reverse complement strand
GGGCCCGCGACGAAGTCGTGGGAGGGATGTAGTCGGAACTTGTTCCGACGGAACCAAGCCAAACTTACCCTACCGCCACTGTCGTCATATCCATATAAATACGAAAGAAGGCGACTAAATCACTTATTAGTCGCCTTCTTTTTAGTATATCAGCTTTACACCGAAGAAGAATATCCTCGGAAGAGTAGGGCCGTAGATGTATCCGGAATCCCGGTCCGCTCCTGAATCGAAGTCATTCTGGAAGGAGTTGAGGATGTTCTGTATACCGGCATTGATCTGCATGGTGAAACTTCTGTATGTCTTGAAGTCATAGGCTGCCTTCAGACCCATGTCCCAGAAATCCGGAGTGCGTTCGGTCACATTGGCGGCGATCATTCCTGCATGATGCTCGATCAGCATGCTTCCTGTATATGTTCCTGTCAGAGCCAGCGTCAGTTCCTTTACCGGGTTATATGACGCTGTAATATAACCGTGGAAGTCAGGCGTCCTGAACATTTCACGTGTCGCCTCGACTCCTTCTCCCCATGAACGGGCCTCCTTATATCTGGATCTTTGAGCAGTAAAGCCCAGCTGTACCTGAAGCAGGTTCCTATATGCTATCTTACCCTCGATGTTTCCTCCGAATACCCTTGCTCCGGATTCGTTGTACCTTTCCTTGATCAGGACTCCGTCTTCAAAACCAAGTTCCTTAAGGGCGAACACATCGTCAAGGTCGGTGAAGAATCCTTCCAGAAGGAGATTTCCCTGCCAGTCACCCCAGCTATGATACATGTCAGCCGATACGCTGACGCTCTGTGACTTCTCGACGCCAAGGTTCTCTGCCAGCCTTATCATTGAGACCGTACCTCCGACATTGTCGATGTGAAGGTCCTCGTCAAATGCCTGCGGAGCACGGAAACCGTATGAATAGCTGGCCCTGAGGTTAATGTTCTCTGTGGGATTATAACGCAGGTTTGCGCGAGGGCTGAAAATCACGTTCTTAATAAGGTTGTGCTTGTCAAGACGGCCTCCGACCAGAATGCCCCACTTCTCGTTCTTCCATTCGTTCTGCGCATATGCGCTTATGATCCTTACTGTCTGGTCTGTCACCCTGTCGTAGCCCCACATGTTATCCTTGAGGCAGTCCTCGTTGTATTCCAGACCAACGGTCAGGTCTGCCGGCATGAACAGGCAGTTGTCCGACCTGTATATGTACTGCGCTCCGCCAACCCATGTGAGGTCGCCGGTCTGACCGTATGCGTCAGGGTCCTGACCGGCTCCATAGTAGCTTTCCCTGTCGATATGCTGGATGGAAGCGAAAGCATTGAGCCTGTGCTTCTGGTCCTTTGAAAACCAGTCGAACTTGAGTCCTCCTGTGTTTATGCTGTGGTCTGTCTGTTCTGCAATCATTGCTTCATGAGGAGGGAGGTCAAGGTTGTCTCCACCTCTGCGGAACTCTTCCAGATGGTGGTACTCTGCAGTTATCTTTGAGTACAGTCCTGTCTTGACATAACCGCGGAATCCTATTGTCTGGCCTGAAATGGTGGAGAGTTCGGTAAATCCGTCTCCGTTTGCATCCCATGCGTCCTTTGATGTGCTCTGACCGAACACCGCCAGTCCTAATTTGTTGTCTTCAGACACTATGGAAGCATTGATGTCTGTGGTATTGTGCATCGCGGACGTGCCTCCGATGGCGGTTGTTGTGTGTGAAATGGATGCAGAATTCCTGACAGGCTCCTTTGTTATGATGTTGATGGTTCCTGCAATTGCAGACGAACCGAAAAGTGCGGATCCGCCGCCACGCATGACCTCCACACGGTCCACCATGTTCGCCGGCAGCTGCTCGATTCCGTAGACGCCTGCCAGTGCGCTGAATATAGGACGGGAATCTATCAGAATCTGTGTGTACTGACCGTCAAGACCGTTGATCCTGACCTGCTGGAAACCGCAGTTCTGGCAGTTGTTCTCGACTCTTACTCCCGGCTGGAAAGACAGACCCTGTGCTACTGTAGAAGCATTTGTCCTGTTGTATACGTCCATTCCCACTACGTTTACCAGAGTAGGGGACATCTTTCTTGTCGTTTCGCTTCTTGTTGCGGAAACGATTACTCCGTCTATCTGGACAAGATCTTCCTCCAGCGTAAAGTTGACTTCATATGACCTGCCTTTACGGATGTCGATTTCACGTGTCTGCGTCTTGTAGCCTACGGCAGACACTTCTACCACGAAGTTTCCCTCCGGGACGTTCCGGATCATGTAGTGTCCTGTGCTTTCTGTAGTTACGCCGATGGTTGTTCCTTTGAGCATCACGACCATGTACGGAAGGTGCTCGCCTGTGTTCTTGTCTATTACATGGCCATGAATATGGGCATCTGTATCTTGTGCCTCGGCGGACAGCATCACGCACAATGCCGCCACCAAAGCTGAAAATATTCTTTTCATCTTTATGGATTGTTAATTGTTATTTGAATTGTAGGGTCCGGGGACATAAGCCCCTGATGTTCGGGATTCCTTATGACTGTGGAGGTCCGCGAAGCATATATGATGACGGCACCTCGTAAGGATAAGAAGGCGCTTCATATACGGTGTACGATTCAGATAACTGGAAGAATGGGGTGCAGATGCCGTGGAAGAAGACAGCTGATTCCGACTGGAAGTTGGAGAGGATGTCGATTACAGCATACTGTGAGTCGCTGTGGTCATGTTCTGTTCCACCACCGAGGTGAGAGTGGACTATGGACGAGCCGTTGGAGATATGGGTATGCGAAAACATGCTGATTCCTGCATAGTAACTGCAGAAGATCAGTAGAAGACCCAGCGCCAGATATGTCCTTTTCTGTCTCACCTGTTCTTTTCAAGCGTGCAAATATAGCAAAAATCCGCTTAAATTATATTCTCGGTTTCTGGAAAGTGACGCTGGACATTTCTGAAATTCTCTACGTGGAATCTCTGATACGGAAGTCTGGGTATATGCAACCGGTGACCGGAGATTCAGAAACAAGACAGGTATCACCCAATGGGAGAATCTTCTCGGGGGAAGACTTCGTAAGAGTGCACCGTTCATATGTAGTCCGAAAGAATGTCATCGCATCAGTGGCCGGTGAATCGCTCATTCTTCAGAACGGCATGGAAATCCCTGTATCAAGAAAGTACCGGGATATAGTCAGCTCTATCCGGTAAGACCAGATATATCGATTTTGGCGTTTTCTTAGGCAAGAGTTTTGTAAAAGCGAAATCCAAGGGTAATTTTGGCAGAAGTTCATAGGTGTGTTTTCTTTTTTTTGTTACTTTTGCGCCAGAAAGTAAGAGTGTTTACAATATAAGAGGATACTAATTATAATCAAAATATGAATAAATTTATCATATCAGGTATTCAGCAGATAGGAATAGGAACTGAAAATTTCAGGGCGTCGTGGAATTGGTATATCGAGATGTTCGGAGCAGACATAAGGATTCTTGAGGATGATACGGTTGCGGAGAGAATGCTTCCATACACCGGTGGGCAGCCACAGAAGCGTCATGCGTGCATTGCTATGAACCTTCAAGGTGGAGGTGGATTCGAGATCTGGCAGTATTCAGAAAGGAAGCCGTCAAAGTGTCCATTTACCATTTCAGCAGGCGATCTCGGAATCTTTGCTGCAAAGCTGAAGTGTCGTGACGTGAAGAAATTCAGGTCTGTCATGGCCTCAAAGTGGGCGGATTGTTCAGATGTCGAGACTTTGCCTGACGGAACATTGTGTTTTTATGTGAAGGATCCGTTTGGAAATCTTTTCCAGCTGGTGGAAATGCCAGATGTATACATTGAACAGCATAAGTTCACAGGAGGAATGGCAGGTGCTGTAATCGGAGTGACCGACATGGCGGCTTCTATCAAGTTTTATAGCGAAGTGCTCGGTTATACTATCATCAGATGTGACTCTGTAGGGCCTTTCAGTAAGTCTGATGTCATACCTTCTGCCGGTCAGAATTTCAGAAGAGTGATTCTCTCGTCACCTAAGCGTGAAGGGGCTCTTGCCGATCTTCTGGGTGCTTCTACTATAGAGCTGGTCCAGGCCCTGGAGCGTACTCCCCGTAAGATTTATGAAGGAAGGTACTGGGGCGATCCCGGTTTTATCCAGGTATGCTTTGATGTGACCGATATGCCTGCACTCGGACGTTTCTGTGCAAGCAAAGGACATCCGTTTACTGTGGACAGCTGCCCTAATGGGGAGGTGTTCGATATGGGTGAAGCTTCAGGCCATTTCACTTATATAGAAGACCCGGATGGAACTCTTATAGAGTTTGTAGAGACTCACAAGATACCGATAGCAAAGAAATTCGGATTGTACATAGATATGAAGAAACGCAATCCCAGGAAGAAGCTTCCTAAATTCCTCTTCAGGATGATGGGGCTTGTAGCAAGAGAAAATATTAAATAAAACCTTAAACCGTTAAAATCATGAAACTTGACATTTTTGATAGAATCAGAAAATCTACCGGTGGCCCATTAGGCCAATATAGAGATAAGGCTGAAGGATATTTCGTGTTTCCTAAGCTTGAAGGTGAGCTGGGACCTCATATGAAGTTCAATGGCCAGGAAGTGCTTTGCTGGAGCTTGAACAACTATCTGGGTCTTGCAAACCATCCTGAAATCCGTAAGACAGACGGTGAGGCTGCTGTAAAGTGGGGCCTTGCATATCCTATGGGAAGCCGCCTGATGACAGGTCATACCGATCTGCACGAGGAACTCGAGCGCAGACTTGCTGAGTTTGAGAAGAAGGAGGCGGCGTTTCTGTTCAATTTCGGTTATCAGGGTATCCTTTCTGCAATTGATTCTCTGGTAAGCCGTCATGATGTTATCGTTTATGATGCTGAGGACCATGCATGTCTTCTGGATGGCATCCGACTTCATGTGGGCAGCAAATATAAGTTCAGACATAACGACATCAAGGATTGCGACCGGGTACTTACCAAGGCATGTGCTGAGGCAGAGGTGAAGGGAGGTGGAGTGCTTTTGATTACCGAGGGTGTCTTCGGTATGACAGGAGCACTCGGAATTCTTGACCAGATAGTTGCCCTGAAGGAGAAGCATAGTTTCCGAATCATGATAGATGATGCTCATGGTTTCGGTGTGATGGGCGAAAACGGTCGCGGTACTTCTGAACATTTCGGTGTGATGGATGGGGTGGATATCTATATCGGAGCATATGCCAAGTCTATGGCCATCATTGGTGGTTTCATAGCTTCTGATAAGGATATTATCGACTATCTTAAATACAACATGAGGTCGCAGATCTATGCGAAGTCTCTTCCTATGCCGATCGTGGAAGGATGTCTCAAGAGGCTGGATATAATTGACAGCCCGGAGGGTGATGAGCTTCGTGCCCAGCTTTGGAAGGTGACAAGGACTCTCCAGAAAGGTTTCCGCGAAATAGGTTTCGATATCGGTCCTGCTGAGGCTTGCGTTACTCCGGTGCATGTGAAGGCTGGTGTCAATCAGGCATCCAACATTGCAGTGGCACTTCGCGAGGAGTACAAGATATTCTGTTCTGTTGTGATATATCCAGTTATTCCTCCGGGTATGGTGATCTTCCGTATAATCCCTACTGCTGCTCACAGCATGGAGGATGTGGAGTATACCCTTTCTGCTTTCCGAGACATAAAGGAGAGACTCGATAGGGGAGAGTTTGACAAGGAAATGCCAAATATGGCTATTTTCAAATAGACCTCCTCATGGGCAGACTGTATGAACTTCTGAAGAATGACTACCGGGTAAAGGAAGGACTGAACACCTGTATCAACTGTGGTACATGTACGGCCATTTGCCCGGCAGCCGAATTCTACCGATACGATCCGCGAAAGATTGTCGACACCGTTCAGCGTGGAGAGGATTCAGAGATTGAGAAGCTTCTCAAAAGCGATGTCATATGGTATTGCGGAGAGTGTATGTCATGCCTTACCAGATGTCCTCGGAAAAACGGTCCTGGTCTGGTGATAATGGCGCTCAGGAATCTTTCTGCACAGTTAGGTTACTTCGTGGAATCGGAGAAAGGACGACAGCTTTATCCTCTGACTAAGGTAATGACCGGTAACATACTTAAATATGGTTACTGCATTCATCCGGAAACCTTCAGTTGGGACGATCATACAGAGTCCGGTCCTGTATGGAAATGGCATACAGAGCATCTTGAAGACAGTTATGCAAGGCAAGGTGCAAATTATCGAGGCAAGGGAACGGGAGTGCTTAGAGATATCCCTCAGGAGTCTCTCGATGATCTGAAGCGGATATTCGAAGTGACCGGTGCTACCGAAAGGATCGAGACGGTGGAGCGATATTCCAAGTTAAAGGCCGAGGAAATGGGAATGACTATGGACGAATACTACAGGTATACATTTGAGTGTTGTTCGGACGGTCATTTCAACGAATAGTGTCAAATGACTATTTCAGATGATTTATCAAGGTAAACAGAAGATATGGAGTGATTATCAGAAAGAGATTCCTGATGATCACTGGTACTATGTCAGGAGCTGTATCCGTCAGAATTTCTTTCCGGCATCAGAAAAGATGTTCATGGAGATCTGCAGGAACAGGCTTGGCAAGGACATTCATGAGAATGAGTATCATACGACCTGTGGAGGAATTGCCTATCACTGCGATACTATTCCTCAGGAGACAGCGATGACGATAGTGGCACGTCAGTTTGCTCTTATGACAGAGGCAGGTTATAAGAATTATGTGGCATCATGTATCACTTCATTTGGAAATTATACAGAAATCCTGGAGACATGGAATGAGTTTCCGGAATTGGAGGCGAAGATACGCGAACTTCTCTGGAAGTCTTGCCGTAAAGAGTTCAATAAACCTGAACATCTCGCCCATTCCAGTGATCTAATCTATAAATTCCGTAATGAGATTGCAGAAAGGGCCAGATACCGTCTTGTCAATAAGGAGACCGGAGAACCGTTGAGAGTTGTCGAGCATATCGGATGTCATTACTCAAAGATGTTTCCATCCAAGGGCGTAGGTGGGGCGGAATATCCTTATGTCCTCACAGGAATGGTGGAGTCGTGGGGAGGAAACGTGATTGATTATCCGGAAAGAAGACATTGCTGTGGCTATGGCTTCAGACAATACCATGTAAAGGCCAACAGGGGATACTCCTTGTCCAACACTCATAAGAAATTCGAGTCAATGGAGCCTTATAAACCGGATATGATCATCACGAATTGTCCTGGTTGCCCGTATTTCCTGGACAGATGGCAGTATGTGATCTCCGAGATGGAGGGAAAGACCTATGGACAGAACGGTTTCGGTATCCCTGTGTTCACTTATGAGGAGGTGGCCGGGCTTGTGCTTGGATACGATCCATGGGATCTTGGCCTGCAGCTGCACCAGGTGGCGGTGGAACCATTGCTGGATAAGATGGGTATCGGCTATGTCCCTGAAGATAAGTATAAGGGGTTGAATCAGAAGGATCTTATGAAACCCGAGATGCCAGGCAATATCAAGTGTTTCTGATCTTCCATATAAAAACAGACGACATGAATGAAATAATAGTTATAATAGGTGGTGGAATAGCAGGTATGGAGGCGGCTTCCCAGCTGCTTAAGTTAGGTTATTCTCCAATTCTCATAGAGAAGGAAAATCATCTCGGCGGTCATGTCGCCAGATGGAACTGTCTTTTCCCGGACCTGACACCGGCGGCGGATCTGGTGAATTCCCTTGCGGATTCGTGCCGTGATGCCAATATATTCCTGAATACGGAGATCATTTCAGTCAATCGTCTTAAGGATACCTATAACATCATTCTGTCCAACGGTGTGTCGATAAGTGCAAGATATATACTGGTGACAACAGGATTCCGTATGTTTGAGGCTCAGAAAAAGGAGGAATATGGTTATGGAATCTATGATAAGGTAATGACAAATGCCGATCTGGAGCATTGGTTTAACGGGAATCCGGATCATCGGGTGGACAGTTCAGATATGAAGGCCATAGGATTTGTGCATTGTGTCGGCTCTCGCGACGAAAAGGCGAGAAATACTCAGTGCTCAAAGGTATGCTGCATTACTGCAATCAAGCAGGCCATCGAACTGAAGAGAAAATATCCGGATGCCCAGGTGTATTGTTTCTATATGGATCTGAGGCTGTTCGGGAAGAAGTTTGAGGATTTTTACATTTCCGCTCAGCGTGACCATGGAATTCATTTTATCAGAGGACGTGTCTCTGAGGTCAGCGAGAATATTGAAGGTAAGGTCATGGTCAAGGCTGAGGATACCTTGCTGGGAAAGCCTGTAAAGGTTACATTGGATCTTCTTGTGCTTATGTCCGGAATGGTATGTAATCCGGATGGAGTCAGTCTGGCATCCCAGATGTCGCTTCCGATAGACACGGACGGTTTCCTGAAGAGTTCGGACAATATCAGGAATATTACCGTTTCGTCTAAACCGGGAGTCTTCTATGCAGGCGCATGTACAGGACCGAAGACCATTCCTGAGACTTTGGCTGAGGCTCGTTCAGCTGTTCTGGATATTCATTCATGTATCATGACTTTCAAAAGATGAGTATGTTCGGTTTCAAGCTGTCAAAGAGTTCCGCAATAGACCTTGACAAGGTAGACAGGACATTGTTCGATGAGCTTTGCTGCATTGAGCCGGATGCACGCAGGTGTATGGCCTGCGGCTCCTGCAGTGCTACTTGTGTGGCCGGTGAATTCTCCGGGATGAGTGTGAGGAAGGTACTGCTCTGTCTTCAGAGGGGTAGGCTTGAAGATGTTTCAGGTCTGATGAGTGCCTGTATGCTTTGTGGAAAATGCTCTATGGTGTGCCCTAGAGGTATCAATACAAGACATCTGATTCTGAGTATAAGCAGAATATACAAAAAGGAGGAAGGCGTATGATAAGGGATATATATCCATCTGGATACGATGGCTTCATTCTTCCTTTCATGATAGGGATGATTTTCGTGCTCTGTTGGTGTTCTGCCGGTGCGGTGCGTATCATCCTTGAGTTGAATGCAGAGGACAGAAAGAAATTATTCCTTTCAATCCTGAATCCCAAGATAATGGCGAAGAATGTCCGGGACTGGTTCTGTGACTGTCTTTTTCATGTCAAGCTGTGGAAGCGTAACAAGCTTCTGGGCTATATGCATTCAAGCATCGCCTTCGGATGGTTCATGCTGATTGTCATAGGACATATTGAAGTGTTCCTATACACTCCTGAAAGGATTCACAGGCTTTGGTATCCGATATTCTTCCGTTATTTTGTTGCTGTATCTGACAGTACGATGAAGGGATCATTCTTCTTCTTTCTGATGGATTTCTTCCTGCTAGTTGTGCTTAGCGGAATTGTTCTCGCAATCGTCAAGCGTATAACCTCCCGTATCTATGGGATGAGAAGGACTACCAGACCAAGTCTGACAGATCTTGTGGGGCTGTATGCTCTATGGAGCATATTCCCGTTGAGACTTCTGGCGGAGGGTTTTACTGCGGATATTAGTGGAGGTTCATTCCTTACGAAGTCTCTTAATCATCTTCTGAACGCTTTTTTCAGTGATTCAATGAATGCTCTGCCTGTCTGGTGGGCATATTCGATTGCTTTAGGAGTCTTCTTGTGCGTCCTGCCGTTCAGTCGCTACGTGCATATTCCTGCAGAGATTCTTCTGATTCCGATGCGTAATGCCGGGCTTCCGGTCAGGCGGGCCCGAAGGGGACTGGCCCGGGCGGAGGTGTATTCGTGTCCGGGATGTGGCGTATGTATTGATGCCTGTCCCATGAGTGCGGCTGCCGCCCATGTCAAGGATACGACGGTTTATCTGAACCGCCAGTTGAAGAGGAATAACAAGAGAAGGATTGACCAGATAAGCGACAAGTGTCTTCTATGTGGCAAATGCAGTTCGGTATGTCCTGTAGGAGTTGAGGGGGACAGACTCCGTATCGCATATCGGTCTATGAGGAAATATAATCTTACTCCCGACTATTCTGTGATTGATGAAAGCAGGTATGTCGGCGGCAGGGATAAGGTGCTGTATTTTGCGGGTTGCATGACGTCCCTTACTCCTTCTGTCAAGAAATCTATGCTGACCATTCTGAATGCAGTCGGTGAAGACTATAGACTTATGGATGAGGATGGCGGAATCTGCTGCGGAAGGCCGATGCTTATGGCCGGAAGGAAGGATGTGGCGGAGCAGATGATTCAGAAGAACACCAATATCATCAAGGCGTCAGGTGCATCTGTCCTTCTGGTGAGTTGCCCGATCTGCTATAGGATATTCAAGGAAGAGTATCAGTTGGATGGCATCGAAGTTCTGCATCATACAGAATATATAGATAAGATCATATCTGACGGAAGGATCACGATGTTCCATACCGGCCGCAGGTATGTCTATCATGATCCTTGCGAGCTGGGACGCGGTACGGGCATATATGAAGAGCCGCGGCGTGTTCTGTCACTGCTTGGTACTTTGGTCAAGGCCGGAAAGGAGGGAAAGGAGAGCATTTGCTGTGGAGGAAGTGTCGGAAGCATAAGCCTGGGTTTTGACAAGCGTAAAGCCATTACGGAGAACGCTTTGTCAAATCTTACTGTAGAGTCTCCTGATGTGATAGTGACAGCCTGTCCGTTGTGTAAATCTACGTTTGGAAGATACTCTGATTCTCCTGTCATGGACATTGCAGAGGTAATAGCTGATACGACAGTCATACAATAAAATCAAAAACCGATTCATATGAACATTCAACCTACAAAATACACTTTGGTCTGCTGTGCGGACGGTCATCGTTTTGAGGATCAGGGCTGGACCTTGTCCGATCCGGCATGTCCTTGCCCAAGTCTCCTGAGGGCTGATTATGAGGAGAAGCAGTTCAATCCTCGTGAAGACCTGGATGGTTTGTACAGGTATGCGGATTGGCTTCCGATAAACCGCGTGTTGAAGGGGTCATGCCCTCCTGTAACATATAAGAGCGAGGCACTTGCCGCTGAGTTGGGATTGGACAATCTCTATATAACTTTTTCAGGTTACTGGCCGAAGATAGGTGCAGCTATGTCGACATGTTCATTCAAGGAGACTGAAGCTTATTCGGTTTGTGGCAGGCTGTCTCAGGAGAATGACAAGGTTCTTGTAGTTGCATCTGCCGGAAATACTGCCCGTGCCTTTGCCAAGGTGTGCTCGGACAATAATATTCCGCTCCTGATATCTGTTCCGGAAGATAATTTAGATGCATTGTGGTTTGCAGATCCTTTGAATGACTGTGTCAAGATTATCGCGACTCCAAAGGGTTCGGATTATTATGATGCTATCGTTCTTGCAGACAAGGTATGCACGGACCCTCATTTCATGGCAGAAGGCGGTGCCAGGAATGTTGCGCGCAGAGACGGTATGGGGACCACTCTCCTTTCAGCTGTCGAGGCGACAGGAAGGATTCCGGATGCTTATTTTCAGGCGATCGGCAGTGGTACCGGTACCATTGCGGCATGGGAAAATAATCTCAGGCTTATTGAGGACGGAAGGTTCGGAACTCATAAGATGCGTCTGTATCCTTCGCAGAATGTGCCGTTCACTGTGATGTATGATTCATGGAAGAATCATTCCCGTGCTTTGGTGGAATTGTCTCCGGATGATGCCAGAAAGGCGGCTGAGGAGATCAAGGCGAAGGTCCTTTCCAACAGGAAACCGCCATATTCACTGGCAGGCGGACTTTATGATGCTATGGATGATGCTGGTGGAGATATATTCAAGGTTACCAATGATGAACTGGATACATGGAAGGAGAAGTTCATGCAACTTGAGGGTATAGACATCCACAACGCTTCGGCTGTTGCTGTAGCATCTTTGGCTAAGGCTGTTGCAGAGCAAAAGGTGAAGAGGCATGAATTGATTATGCTGAACATAACTGGTGGTGGAGAACAGCTTGCAAAATCGGAGCAGGACGTAGTCTATGCAAAACCACATCTGGTACTTGATCCAGGACTTCCTGCTGAGGATGTCGTGAATGCTGTCTTGAAGCTGTTCTGAATTTAAAGAAATCTGGTTCAGGGCTTCTCCAGGAAGCCAAGGTGTTACCTTGCAGAAACGTTTCTCGCAATAAGCCTGAACAGACACGGAATGTACTTGTAGAACGGCACCATGATAGTATCGAATCCTCCGATCACCTTCTGATGTCTGCCCCTTGCGATGGCCTTGATCGCAACTTTTGCACATTTGTTCACGTCATAACCGTTTGCCTGCCCCGGATCCATGAGGCCTGTCGCCTTGCCGTTGCCGTCGAGGGCATTCTTCGAGACGTCGGTATGAATGCGTCCCGGAATAATGATAGTTGTCTTGATCTGCGGGTATTCAAGAGCAATGGTCTCGTAGAAACCGTGAATCGCATGTTTCGATGCGCAATATGCCGATCTGACAGGAAAGCCGAATACGCCCGACACCGATGATACGACGGCGATATGCACGCCGCGTTCCATGAACATCTCCTTTAACGACTTGACCAGATATATACCTCCGAAGTAGTTTACTTCCATGAGTCTGCGGTCAACGCTGATGTCTGTTTCCAGGGTAAGGGCACGCTGTGAGATTCCTGCATTGAGAAGGAGGAAATCTATGAGATGTCCTTCGCTTTTCACCCATGCAACCAGTTCATCTATAGATTCAGAGCTTTCTATATCCACGGTCTTGCACCACGCCTGCACTCCGAGTCCGAGGCATTTCTTCTGCACGACCTCCAATGTCGCGATACGTCTTCCGGTGAGGATGACATTGCAGCCTTTCATTGCATACTGGTATGCCATAGCCTCTCCGATTCCGCTTCCTCCTCCAGTGATGAGTACGGTCTTTCCATTAAAATTCAACATGATTGTTCAGGTTTATGGTTTCTGCAAATTTAACAAAAAACTGTGAACTTGTAAAACCACCTTCCCCATGCCGTAGCAGCTGAAAACGTCACTGCGTTCGTAATCTTCATGCAATCTCAAGCAAAAGAGTTTGATTCCTCTCAAAATATTGAGGACACAGAGAAAAAGTCGGTTGGAAAGACTAAAGAAGAGCATGACACGATAAGCAAAAAAAGACCACAAATTGCGTTTCGTGGCATATATTCAGCAATAGGTTGTGTTCCCTCAGTGTTCCCAAGAACGAAAAAGCACTCACGAAACTTCCGTAAGTGCTTGATTTTCAAGTAGCGGGACGCAGGATTGAACTGCGGACCTCATGATTATGAATCATGCGCTCTAACCAGCTGAGCTATCCCGCCATGGATATTAAACTAAAGTTGGTTGAGATAGAAGGACTCGAACCCTCACTGACAGAGCCAGAATCTGTAGTGCTACCATTACACCATATCTCAATTTGGCTTCCCATTTGATTTTGGGGACTGCAAAAGTACGAATGTTTTGTTAAAATGCAAAACTTTTTGCAAAAAATGTGATTTTTTACAGTCTGTCGATGTAAAGAATCCCGTCAAGGTGGTCGATTTCGTGCTGGAAGATGACTGCGGTGAAGCCGCTTACCCTCTCTCGTACAGTTTCATAGCCGTTAGAAGAATCTGCATATTCGATCTCGATTTCAGTAGATCTCATCACATCTTCACGTCTGTCCGGTACCGAAAGGCAGCCTTCGGGGCCTGCTTCCAGCGAGTCGGATGCCCACACTATGCTGATGTTCGGATATACCTCGAAAGGCTCTCCTTCCTTGTCGAATCTCTGCACGGCCACAACGCGTCTGTTAAGTCCGACCTGCGGGCCGGCGATTCCTACTCCGTCCTGCGAAGGGTGGGTGACGGTCGCTACCATAAGCGAGCAGAGGGATGCGTAGTCCTCCGATTGCAGGGCCTTCTTGGAAAGGTTTGACGACGATGCGCGCAGTACGGCGTTGTCGGCCGGGTCGGCGATGGTCAGCACGCGCATGGTGCCTTCCGGAACCATGGTCTCGATGCCGGTGGCCGATCTGTTTATCAGGGCTTTCTCTTCTGCAGTGAAGTCTCCCGCGTTCCTGCAGCACGAAGCGGTCAAAAGCATGATAAGGAATAATATCTTCTTCATGATCAGTCGAATACCTCGTCGTATCTGCCCAGGAGGACTACTGCATATACCTCGCAGCCTTCACATCTTCCGACAAATCCGAGTTTTTCTGTTGTTGTGGCCTTTACTGATACGCGAGAGGGCGAAATCTGCATGATTCCAGACAGGCATTCGCGCATCGGGATGATATAAGGTGCGAGCTTGGGGCGCTGCATGGCTATGGTGATGTCGGCATTGACCACATGCCATCCTTCCTTGTCGATGAGCTCCATCACGCGGCCCAGAAGTATCTTGCTGTCGATTCCCTTGAACTCGTCCGATGTGTCAGGGAAGTGCTTTCCGATGTCACCGAGGGCCAGCGCGCCGAGCAACGCGTCACAGAGCGCGTGGATCGCAACGTCTCCGTCAGAGTGCGCTATACAGCCTATCGGGCTGTCGATAAGTACGCCTCCAAGCCATAAAGGCAGCCCAGGAGCAAGGGCATGAACATCATATCCGTTTCCGATTCTTAGATCCATAATGCAGATAATTTCTACAAATGTAAATAAAAAACCCTAAATTTGCTTGTTATATTAATGATAAGAACGATATGGGATTCAGCTTTAATTTTTTCGGAACGCAGGAAGTCCGCAAGTTCAGCTACAAGCCGCGCTTCTACGATCCTGAAGCAGAGGAAAGAAGAAAGAAATATGGCGACTTTACAAAGCCAAAGGAATCAAAGTATGTGCCCGGACAGCATGTGAAGGGCAGTTTCCGTGACGGCAATTACCAGAGAACCCGGGAAGTGGGCCGTAACCAGAAGGTGATAGGAGTCGTTACCATGATACTTCTCTTTGCCGTAGTGTATCTGATATTCAAGTATTTCCCACTCCTTATCGATTCTCTCGGAAAGTAGTATGGACATAAGGATATTGCCAAGCAACATAGCGAACATGATAGCTGCGGGAGAGGTCGTGCAGAGACCTGCGTCCGTGGTGAAGGAGCTTATGGAGAATGCCGTGGATGCAGGGGCAGACCAGATTACCGTGGTCATCCAGGATGCCGGAAGGACTTTGATCCAGGTCATCGACAACGGATGCGGCATGTCTCCGGATCAGGCCGTCCTCTGTTTCGAGCGCCATGCGACTTCAAAGCTTCATACAGCCGAAGATCTTCAGAACATCCTGACCTTCGGTTTCCGCGGTGAGGCTCTTGCGTCGATCGCGGCAGTGGCCGAGGTTACGCTGAAGACCCGTCGTGAAGAGGACGAGGTGGGCTGTCAGGTGGATTTCGCAGACTCGCAGCACCTTGCCACTAATGAGGCGGCTACCCCAAGAGGAGCGAATTTCAGCGTCCGCAATCTTTTCTACAATGTTCCCGCAAGAAGAAAGTACCTCAAGTCGGACAATGTGGAGTTCAAGCATATAGTGTCGGAGTTCACACGTGTGGCTCTGACCCGTCCGGACATAGGATTCACCCTTACCCACAATGGTAAGGATGTGTTTGTCCTACGTCCTGCCAAGTCATTGAAATTCAGGATACAGGATGTGCTCGGCACACAGGTGGCGAATGATGTGGTCGATATCAAGGCCGAGACTTCGATTGCCTCGATTTCCGGTTTCGTAGGTCGTCCGGCAGCTGCGAAGAAGGGCCTGGGCAACCAGTATTTCTTCGTGAACGGCCGTTTCTTC
>JAZNAW010000058.1:0-4612 GCA_045586745.1 Candidatus Cryptobacteroides sp. | reverse complement strand
CCCTTCTTGTAACCCTCGACCCACCATCCGTCGAGTACGGAGAAGTGCATTACACCGTTCATCGCAGCCTTCTCTCCTGATGTACCTGAAGCCTCGAGAGGACGGGTAGGGTTGTTCATCCAGATATCCACACCCTGTACGAGATACTTCGCCACAGTGATGTCGTAGTTAGGTACGAACACGATCTTACCGATGAATCTTGGCTGCTTTGAGATTTCTACGATCATCTTGATGAGGTCCTGACCTGCCTTGTCAGCCGGGTGAGCCTTACCTGCGAAGAGGAACTGTACAGGCTGCTTTGGATCGTTTACGATCTCCTCGAGTCTGTCAAGGTCACGGAAAAGGAGGTGTGCTCTCTTGTATGTTGCGAAACGGCGTGCGAAACCGATTGTAAGAACGTCGTCACGGAGGTTCTCCTTGATCTCAACCACCTGCTTTGGTGAGTAGTGGTTTGCTGCTGCAGGGTCAGAGAGTCTTCTCTTGACCTCGTCGATGAGCTTCTTGCGGAGGCTTGTACGGATGTTCCACACTTCCTCGTCAGACACCTTATATATACCGTCGAAGCAAGACTTGTCATAGTGGTGAGTCTTGAACTCTTCGCCGAATACCTTCGCATGTACAGCCTTCCACTCCGGTGCTGTCCATGTTGGATAGTGGACACCGTTGGTGACGTAGCTTACATGAAGTTCTTCAGGAAGGTAGCCCGGCCACATGTGTCCGAGGATGTCGCGGCTTACCTCACCGTGGAGCCATGACACTCCGTTCACCTCCTGTGAGATGTTTGCAGCGAGGATAGACATCGAGAACTTCTCGTTCACGTTTGCACCGTCGTTCTTTCCGAGGCCCATCATGGTCTCCCAGTCGATCTTGAGACGCTGAGGGTAGTGGCCGATGTACTTGCGGAGCATTCCTTCGTCGAAAGCATCGTGTCCTGCAGGAACCGGTGTATGTGTTGTGAAGAGTGATGATGCCCTTACTACTTCGAGTGCCTCCTGGAACTCGAGGTTCTGCTCTGCGATGAGCTCGCGGAGACGCTCAAGGCCGATGAATGCTGCGTGACCCTCGTTGCAGTGGTAAACCTGCGGATCGAAGCCGAGCTTGCGGAGGGCGCGGATACCGCCGACACCGAGGAGGAGCTCCTGCTTGAGACGGTTCTCCCAGTCACCGCCGTAGAGGTTGTAAGTGATCGATCTGTCCTCAGGAAGGTTTTCAGGGATGTCTGTATCGAGGAGGTAGAGCTCTGTACGGCCTACGTCCACTCTCCATAGACGTGCATTGAGGTTACGTCCAGGGAATGCAACGCTGATGCTGACCCAGTTGCCGTTCTCGTCACGTACAGGGGTTGCAGGAATCTTGTTGAAGTCCTGTGCAACGTCCTCCGCAACCTGCTCTCCGTGTGCGGTAAGCTTCTGGTTGAAGTAACCGAAACGGTAGAGAAGACCGACAGCAACGAGGTTGGTGTTCATGTCAGATGTCTCCTTGATGTAGTCACCTGCGAGGATACCGAGACCGCCTGAATACACCTTGAGGGATGTATCGAGACCATACTCCATACAGAAGTATGCTACTGAAGGGCTTGTGCGCCCTGCCTTGAGTGCCATGTATGCGTTGAACTCGTCCATAACGACCTTGAGGTCTGAAAGGAACTTGGTATCCTTCTCGAGCTTCTGATATCTCTTGAGGCTTACCTTGTCAAGCATCGCGATAGGGTTCTGGCCTGATGCCTCCCATGCTTCAGGGTCAATAGATGCAAAGAGGTTCTTTGCTGACTCGTTCCAGCACCACCAAAGGTTCTTGGAAAGTATTTCGAGGTCCTTGAGACTTTCTGGAAGATGGCGTGTAACGATCACGCTGTTCCATGTTGGCTGATTTACTTCAAATTTTCTGTACTCCATAGATTTATTGTTCCTGGCCGATGGGAATGAGCCCATGACCGCAATTAGTTTTTCTAATGATTTTGAATATGCTTCCTTATAATATACGATGTTGTTCTCCCAAAGGGCGATCTCAGAGACCTCCTTTGCGTTCTGCATATATTTCCTTCTGCTGTCCTTGCGGAGGGATGCGATCTCCTTTACACGTTCTGCAACGCCGTCGACAACCTCATCATAGTTCGAGTCGTTGCGGTCGAGAACTGTGATGCCAGGATGCTTCTTTCCATAATATGAGCGTACCCAGAGACCGAATCCCGCGAGGGTTGTGGTCAGGGTAGGAACCCTGAACGCAAGGCTCTCGAGCGGAGTGTAGCCCCATGGCTCATAGTATGAAGGGAAAATTGTGAGGTCGAGACCTGAAAGGAGGTCGTAGTAGCTCATATTGAAGATGCCGTCGTAGCCGTTAAGATATGAAGGAATGAAGTATACCTTCACCTTGTCCGCAATGGCATTGTTGAGTCCGAGTTCATTCAGACGTCTTGTGACATTGTCGTACTCAGGATTTATCAGATAATGCGATGTCCTTGTCACATAATTCGAGCCGTTTCCTGCGAGCTTTGCAACAAGTTGCTTGTCCGGTCCGTTATGTCCCGAAGGAATCATGATGAATGCATGTACAGGCTTGCCCTTGAAATCCGAACGGTTGAGCCTGTCGAGGGCGTCGATGAATACATCGATACCCTTGTTCTTCCATTCATAGCGTCCGCCGATACCGACGAGAACCGCGTTTTCAGGTATATCCTCTCCGCTCATGGCAGATGCAACCTCAACGAGCTTCGCTCTGGCTGCATCACGCTGCTGCTCAAATTCCTCGTCTGTTGCAGGGGTGAAGCTAGGCTCGAAGCCGTTAGGCGTCACGACATCGACTGCCCTGCCAAGGAACTGGCGGCATTCCTGTGCGGTAATATCGCTTACTGTAGTGAATATGTCGCTGTTCTGGGCTGTCTTCTTCTCGAGAGAGTGCCTTGCAACGACATTGAACCTCCTTGCCATTTCATCGGCATTGTAGTTCATGAGACCGTCATAAAGCGGGAGATAGTTGCCCGCGATGCATCTTCCTATCACAGTTGCATGCGTAGTGAAGACGGTAGCAATCGGAACCTTTACAGACTTCAGGTAAAGAAGTCCTGTTCCGGTCAGCCATTCGTGGAACTGAGCCACGACCTTCTGTGAAGAATCAAGATTGAATCTGTAGAAGCTTTCGATCACCCTTCCGGCTGCATAGCCGAAAAGTGCAGACTCCTTGTAATCCCAGTTTCCTGTGAGTGAATCCACTCCGAACTCCTTCCAGAAACGGGTCAGGATCTCGTCTGTGCGTGTAAGGTATTGCTTGAAGTCCACAAGGATGGCCGTCGGCTTGCCCGGTACGTTCCACCTTCCTATGCGGACTCTGATTCCTTCTTCAGCAGCCTTGAGTCTCCATGCTCTGTAAAGAGCAGGATCCTCGATGAAATCCGGGTTGCTGTCTGTATCCATCCATACATCAGGACCGACCATTATATGGCGCCTTTTGTACTCACTCTTGAGATAAAGGGACTTGGTAGCGACAACCGTATAGATGCCGCCTACCTTATTACACACTTCTGAACTAACTTCAAACAGATAATCAGGTTTGATAAATTCTGTTTTCATCTGTTATTGACAAATTATTTATTTGCCCCGGCCGGAACCTTGTTGGGTTCCGTCCGGGGACATAAAAGTTTCGGTATTTAAAACACTCCTGCTATTTCTTTACAACCTTCTTGGTTGCAGACTTCTTCGCAGGAGCCTTCTTAGCCGCCGGTTTCTTTGCCGCTGCCTTCTTTGCAGGAGCCTTTACCGACTTTTCGGCTGCAAAGTTAACATCTGAAACGGAAATTGCATCATCAACACGCAAAATAAAATCACTTAAAACGTTCATATAGTTGATAAACGCCTCATATGGAGTATCATACGGGTTGAAATATTTATGCACTGCTCCGTCAGAGAAGAACTTCGTACACATATAATAGAAGTGGTCGCTCTCCTGGAGGTGGCCGTAGTCTGACCAAAGAGCCTCGTCGTTAAGGAGGGCAAGCTTCTCTGCCTGATCGTTGAGCTTGTTGAATGCGTCGTTCTGGAGCTCGTTTCCAAGCCATGCAGTTACGTCACGCTCCTCGTCTGCCCATGAGATTGGGTCCATCACGTCGATGTCGCCTACAGGACGGTGCTTCTTAGCAGCCTGGGTAGGGGTGACAAACTCGAACTCTCCGTCATTGAGGACAACCTCAGGGAGGAACTTCATGAAGTCGAAGATACCGCTGGCAGCCTTCTGATGCTCACCGAATGTCTCATAGTCCATGAAGAGGTTCACGATATCCTCGTTCTGAGCGGAAGCCTTGATCCATGAGAGATACTTCTCGCCTGTAAGCGGCCAGTCTGACCATCCTCTGTCAGAGAAACGGAATGCGATGTCATCGCTGAGGCTTGAGTTCTTGAGGAGGACCTTAAGATTCTTAGCCTGTGCACAGCTGTACACGAAGTTAGGGCTCTTCCATCCGAGAACGTGCTTCGCACCTTCTGTAAGCATGGTCTTGAATCCCATGTCATATACCATTTCTCCGATTGCATCAGAGTAGATGAGCTCGGTATTTCTGAAAGCCTTCGGAGTCACGCCGAAGTAGTGCTCGATGGCTGCCTTGTGCTTAAGTACCTGGTTC
>JAZNAW010000057.1:0-2462 GCA_045586745.1 Candidatus Cryptobacteroides sp. | reverse complement strand
CAAGGATTTTTCAGCTGCTGAACTTGACGAGTTCATCAAGAACTGCGGTGTCGATCCTAAATTCATTACCATTGAGATCAAGCCATGCGACGACAAGGAGGTAGTCGAAAGATTCAAGGATTACCTCAGGAAGAATGAGATCTACATAGTCAACATTCCGCTGACCGACGGGCAGGAAGCATCTACGGAAAAGGAAGAGGCTGAAGGCGAGTCCATACCTTTCCAGTTCATTGAAGACAAGCCTACATTCCAGGGAGGCGACGCAAACACCTTCTCGAGATGGGTGAACAGCAACCTTACATACCCGGCTGAAGCAAAGGAAAAGGGAATTCAAGGCAGGGTATCAATCACCTTCACAGTATCATCCAGCGGAAAGGTATGTGATGTCAAAGTATTGAGAGGAGTGGATCCGATTCTCGATAAGGAGGCTGTCAGAGTGGTTGAAATGTCACCTGACTGGACTCCGGGCATGAAGGACGGCAAGCCTGTATCAGTGACATATACATTCCCTCTAATCTTCCAGCTCCAATAATCCAATGAAACTTAAAGTTGCCATAACACTGATTCTGTTGTGCTGTACGTATGGTATGAACGCTCAGGAGAGACTTCAGAGGTCACTTGAAAGATATGACTACGGGACTGCCGTTCATGTCATAGACAGTCTGATGGCGACAGATAATGCCGACAGTGTCGGCCTGGCCCTTCAGAAGGCACGGTGCCTGCGCAAGCTGTACCGTGCCGACGAAGCCGCCGGAGTATTGACGGAAGTCCTGCATCTTGATCAGTTCAACACGGAACTTGTGGCAGAACTCGCAGAATGTCACACTCAGGCAGGAAATACGGAAGATGCATACAGACTCTACTCGATACTTTCAGGGATGCAGCCCGACAATGTGTATTTCAAGATATGTCAGGCAAGGATACTATATCGCGAAAAACAATACAAGGAAAGTATAGCGGCATGCAAGTCGATAATCAGTCAAGACAGCATACCTGATATCCTCTCGTTGACTGCTGACGCATATAAGAACATAGGTGCCGCAGATTCTGCACTGGTATATTATGACCATGTGCTCCGCATGAAGCCATATCACGTTCAGACGCTGAGCAAAAAAGCCGATATACTCCTTTCCTCAAAGCAGTATCTGCCAGTCATTGACATGAGCCGGGAGTATCTCAAAAATGATCCGGACAATATGACCATGCTGCCTATTTATGGGCTTGCTCTTCATCTTCAAGGCAGCTACACTCTTTCGATTGAACAATTTGAACACCTGCTCGACATTGGTGGGGATTCATATGCTGTCCATTATTATCTGGGACTTAATAATTATATGATGGACAACTGGGCTCGTGCTATCCCTGAATTTGAGAAGGCTTATCAGATTGACTCATCAGACGTGACACTCGTATATCAGTTAGCAAACGCAATGAGTCATAGGGTTGTTACAAAAGGACTTGAATCAAGCAACCTGGATCTTAATCCTGAGTCGGAAAGACTTTATGCCAAGGCCTTGGATATGCTGAAGCCGAATCCTGCAATGATGCACAATATTTACGGCAGCATGGCCATGGCAAGGAACAGGCTGGAAATGTTCAAAGAAGCCATCGAATATTACGAACTCAGCTACAGATACAATCCGAAGAACATATCTGCTCTGTCCTCCATAGGATATTGCTATGAACGAATGAAAGATTACATGAAGGCTCTGGAATACTACGAACGATATCTCAAGGTAGGGAAGCCCGGATCCAGAGGCTATGAATTCGTCGAAGAAAGCATCGAATACGTCAAGCAGGAGCTCTTCATGGAAGAAGGCCTATGATTCCGGCGGAGGGACAGTTCCCTGATCGATGAGGCTGCGAAGGATTTCCGTCCATGTATTTGTGGACGCTGACACCGGAGATCCGAACCTGCGTGCCACATCGTCGAGGCTGTAATGTCCTGACATCTCATCATTTACATATCTGACAATTTCAGCGACGACATCCTCGGACACCGTCGCTTTCTCTTTGGGCGACATCTGCCTTGCGGAGCGGCAGACGTCACATGTACCGCAATCCTTGCTCTCGGTCTGGCCGAAGTATTCCAGAAGGTATGAGCTGCGGCAGGTGTCCACCTCGCTGATATAGTCAATCATCTTCTGCATCCTTTCGAGTGCGGAATTCTTCAGCAGGTCATACCTCTCAGGATCGAGGTTCACATTCTTCGGACGAAGACGCTCATGATGCAGGAAAAGTACAGTCGCATGGTCGGACGGGATGTATTTCAACACATGTTCGAGCGACAGCTTGTAGAGAAG
Organism: Candidatus Cryptobacteroides sp.; assembly: GCA_045586745.1. Lineage (GTDB taxonomy): Bacteria > Bacteroidota > Bacteroidia > Bacteroidales > UBA932 > Cryptobacteroides. Next base: position 159 of record JAZNAW010000057.1, on the reverse strand, counting down.
CTGCCGTAGCATAGGAACCTGCACGTCCAGAAGTCCTGCAACATAATCCTCATCAATCTGGACAGGGAAGGAGAATACACCGGTATACTTGCGCATCAGTATCTCGAGAAGCTGCACCATCTTCGGATCCGGGAATTCGACGTCATAGAGTTCGTTGCG
>JAZNAW010000056.1:0-22176 GCA_045586745.1 Candidatus Cryptobacteroides sp. | reverse complement strand
CAGACCGAGTCCTGCCTCCAATATTCCCATATAACCTCTTGTCTTGGATCTGTCAGAACTGACATCCGGCAAAGTCTTTGTTTTCTTCACCTTTACATTCTGCCCGGCATTTTCTTCGAGCACTGTCACCTTCTTGATTTCTGAAGCGGAATAATAGAATATGTCTCCAGACTCAGTCTCCACGACATATCCGCCGTCCGCCTGAAGTTCAGCATAACCTGTCACAGCAGCTTTACCGCCTTTCAGTTCAACTCTGGATTTAACTTTTACATCCTGAGCGCTCATCACCAGACATGATGCCAGCGCAGCAATAAAAAGAGCTAACTTTTTCATAATATCGTCAGTTTAATTGTTGTTTCTTATATTTAAGTCAAATGTTTTGACAGAAAGATTCCTGTCCGACATCCGCAACGCAGAAAGCCACTTCTGAAAAGAAGCATAATCAAGCATCCTTGGTATAAGTTCTTCCTCCTTTCTATCATTTGCCTTGATGAAGGAAGATGTGGACCATATCACATATACCCTGTTCACTTCCAGGTTTGAAGAGCACGTCAGCGTATATTCATCTACCATAGATGCATGGTCAACTCCGTAAGGATGGTCCTGTGAAAAGAATAGATATCTTTCTCCTGCTTTTGTCTTGACGACGCCTTCGCCCGACGACTGATACGGCAGAAGGCAATATGCATCATCTGCACCATCAAACAGATAGACTGCCAGATATCCGTCAGCCGGAGCAGAAAAGGACATATACATATCATCTCCAGCATTGAAATCAGAATCCTCAAATTTATCATCCACGCCGTTCCTTAAGATTCGGGCTGTAAAATCTGCCTGAGCATGGGTGATTTCCCGCACTTTACCAGTAACCTTGACTCTTATTGCAAGCATTCCGTCAGGCGTAACTTCAGTATGGTATTCGGGAGACCCGACGGTTTCCAGCCACTCTCCCTTGACAGAACTTTCTCCCAACGAGAACATATCTACTGAAGAATTGTCTGATGAATTCTGCACAACCGTTGCAGAAGTCATGTTCATCACGGTGCCGTATGTATCTGCAAGTATCTGTATCTGAGCCCTATATAGAGCTGTCCTTCTTGCTTCATCCATTGATTGGGTTTCAGGCGGATAATAAATGTATTCGCCAGTCACCGTCTTTGCTTTCTGTGCAGAAGAGTACGGATACGATGCAAGAAGAATAATAAGAGTTATAAGCAGTCTGCGCATGACCGGCTACAGATTAAGAAGACCGTCAAGCTTCTCATGCAGTTCATCGCCCTTCTTCTTCAGTTCATCACGTACAGCGCTCTTCGCGGCCTCCATGGCCATCGCAGTATTGTACGCTATCATCACACGGACTTCCTTGTTCTTACCAGCCTTATCCCTATAGCACTCAACAACCGTTATCACTCTTCCTATCTTCTGTGATATCAGATTCTTGGCTCCCATGACAGTTTCAGTCACTGAAGCAGCCTGCTCGTTTGAAAGTTGTTCATTAGACACTTCGTTTTCAACAAGAGCAACAATTTCACTCTGCAGCTGACCGGCAAGAGAAAGCTTTGCCAATTCCTGAGCCTGCATCTTTGCCGCATCATAATTCTCTCCGATTGACATCGCCTCACTCATAATATACTTAGGATATCCCATGTCATCAAATTCATACTGCATCTGGTACGATCTGTCCAACTGTTTCTCCAGTGGAAGATGTCCGGGAGCAACAAGCCAGCCTTCTTTACCATAAGTCTTAGCAGCTTTTTTTGCAGCCTTGCTTGCTCTGTCGTTCAGCTCTGACTTGGCATACTTTGACATGGCTTTTCTTTCTGCGATAGCCGAATTGTAATCCTGTGCAAGAAGCATTGAAGCACCTAGAAATAAGACGCTTAGGGTTATAACCAGTTTTTTCATAATGATTGGCGGTCCGCCTCGGCTCCTTTGCGGAAACATTAAAATAAAGAAAGTGTGGAGTCGAATCGTCTATCTAACAGAAGGTTCTAGCACAACCCAAGCACAAACAGACATTGCAATACCCCACACCTGAATGACATATGTGGAGCACGAGATCATGCTACATATAATCAAACAGATGATGCGAGTGTTACGATCCTTGTGCTTAAATGAATTTGCTAGATTCTCTGTCAAGGATAAAAGCGAAACACTTTCATCAACAATATGTCAGTCCTTTTTCACGAAAGGACAGGCAAATATACAAAATATTTATTAATCCGTAACACTCTATGAGGCATTGCGGAATAAAAATACTATTTCTAGAACATCCTCCGTTTCTTGAAGACCCAGAAGACTCCGAGGGTAGATACCAGCATCAGGAGGAGGGCGATGATCCATGACCAGCATGAAGTGCCGATCCAACCGAACTGCACGTTCATGCCGAAGAAGCTGGCGATCAGAGTCGGAGGCATCAGGAGAAGAGAAACCAGGGTGAACACCTTCATGATCTTGTTCTGGTCGAGGTTGATGATACCGAGAACAGTGTTCTGGAGATACTCGAGACGCTCGAAGCCAAAGTCCGTATGGTTGATCAGGGATGAGATGTCCTTCAGAAGAACGTTCAGCCTTGAATGATACTCCTTCGGATATTTCGGGCTCTTGAGGATGCTTGAAATAACCCTCTGCTTGTCGATGATGTTCTCACGGATGAGCATCGTGTTCTCTTGCAGGAGGTTTATGTCGATAAGGAATTCCTCGCTGATGTCTTCTCCCACACTCACCTTTCTGTTGTACTGGTTGATCTCCTTTGAAACCAGCTCGACCATATCGGCATCAAGGTCGATACGCTGTTCCAGAATGCTCAGGAAGGCCACATGACCGGACTCATACATCTTCGGGAAGGCCATCAGCCTTCTCTGAAGATCGGTGAAGCTCTTGAGAGGACACTCTCGGAGGGTAGTAAGGATATTGCCGGACAATATGAAGGAAACTGTCTCTTCATTATACTCGTCCGGTCCCGGAATGAGGAAGCTTGTGTTTGCAAATATAGCCTGATCCGTCTCTGAAAAACGTGATGATATCTCGATCTCCTCCGCCTGCGCACGATTCTGGATAGTCGTTCCCAGGAACGCCTCGACAGCCCTTTTTTCCTCACCGGATGGGGTGAAAAGGTCAATCCAGATAACATTGTCATATGGGATGATAGCGAAATCGGCCTCCGACTGGGAAACCATCATCTGTCCGTTCTCCTTGTAGAATATCTCAATCATACTCCTCCTCCGTTTTTTGCTCCGGCCAGTCGTCGGAACGGGTTTATAACATACGAAACAGGCTCGCACAAGAATGCAAGCCTGCAAATGTATCATTTTTTTAGAAATAAACCAATTTTTTACGGCTTGAAAACCTGACGATTGACAATCGAACGGCCGAGAGTAAGTTCATCGGCATATTCCAGGTCATCACCGAAGCCGAGGCCACGGGCAAGAGATGACACCTTGACTCCGTACTGCCCTATCTGTCTGTATATGTAGAAGGATGTCGTTTCACCTTCGACATCGCCGCTCAAAGCCAGGATCACTTCAGCCGGTGCGCCATCCGAATCGAACATGGCCTCCGGCCCTGTCAGTTGCGACACCCGTTCCACCAGCTGACGGATGGTCAGATCGGACGGGCCGATTCCGTTGATCGGAGATATGATGCCTCCAAGCACATGATAGACACCATGATACTGTCCGGTCTTCTCGATGCTCATCACATCGCGCACGCTCTCCACCACACAGATGGTCCTATGATCACGCGAACGGTCCGAGCATATCGCACATACATCATCATCCGATATCATCATGCAGTGACGGCAGTATTTCACCTGGTCACGCAGTGCATCGATCGCTGCTGTAAAATGATGTACATTCTCCTGCGGCTGCTTCAGCAGATGCAGAGCCAGGCGCAACGCACTGCGACGGCCGACTCCCGGAAGGGAGCCGATAGCCTCAACTGCGTCCTCCAGCAGCTTTGACGGATATTGTTCCTTATATGCCATGGTATCTTACAAGTTCATCAATCGGTGATTTCAGGAATTTCACGAACTCCAGACCATAACGGCCTCCGACCTCACGTACATACTCCTCGCATGCACATCCGAACGAGCCGACAACCCCCACCTTCAGACAATCTTCCGGCTGCTGCCTGTAACGGCTCAGGGCGTTTTTCATGAATGAATCAATACACCCCTCAACGAGTGAATGCATATACCCGGTAGGCTCATTTATATTTTCAAGGATGAATGGAGCAAACGAACCCAGATAGGCTGCCGCCCCTGGCTTTCTATACACATTTTCAATAACGACCTGATATGGTATCCCATAATCGTATTCGGAGATGAATTTCAGTTCCACAGTCAACGGAAGAAGACTTCTGACGTAATCCGACAGGAACGCCTTGCCAAGCGCCGCCGCACTTCCGTCATCCCCAAGGATATAGCCGCCGGCCCCATAACTCAGGACTACCTTTCCGTCCCTGTACAAGCAGCTGTTGGATCCTGTACCCATTATAGCCACTACACCCTCACCGTCACCGAAGAGTGCCCTTGCGGCAGCAAGAAGGTCCGAACGGAAATCCACGGATGCATAAGGGCACCATTTGCTCAGTGCATCCCTGATCGGTGCAACGGATGCTGTAGTCAGAATGCCGGCTCCATAGAAATATATCTTATCAACGTACTCAACATCCGGGTTGAGCACAATCATAGCCTGATCGACTGTTGAATGGACATGGTCCGCACCATAATTAGTCGGATTCATTCCTGCCGTATCAGCCGAACGCACCCTTCCTTCATTGTCGACAGATCTCCAGGCTGTCTTCGTCGCTCCGCTTTCTACTATTATAATCATATGCTATCTCCTTGATTTTCAATAACTTCCTTTAAATCGCCTGCGCCATCTGCCGCAGGCGATTTATCATAAAGCTCTGCTACACAACGTTTTAGTTGACGTATATACCATGTTTCTTCCAATGGACATATCCGTAAACCGCTGAAAGGGCATAGGCTGCATACAGGGCTGTCATCCACCACATTCCCTGGGTCGCGCACAGGATGGTGCTCATTGCGTCTGCAAGAATCCATAGCCACCACTGCTCTATATATGAACGGACAAGCCACCATGTAGCCACGGCACTCAACACCGCCACAGCTGCATCAAGATACGACATCGGGTTCTCCAGCATCTGCATTATCCAGGCAAGGGCAAATGTACCTGCAACAGCAACCAGCGCACTAAGTGCAAGAGTCCTTGCAGGGAGTCGGTTCAAATGAATCTTGCCGGAACCGGCAGCCGCATCAGAAGATGACAGTTTCTTCTTGTCCCTTCCCCATTGCCACAGTCCTATGAATGCAGTCACAAGATAATAGGTATTGAGACCGAAGGACGCATACAGATCCTGTCTGAAGAATACCCACATGGCGGCCAGACTTGTAAACACACCTACCACCCACATGAAGTTCTTCTGGCGTATCTCCAGAATGATGTATATCACCCCTGTAACGAGGGTGAATATTTCCATGAAGTCCATAGCAAATATCCCCGGACGGACCGGGGATGATATAATTAAAGAACTTCTATGAGTTCCACTGTAAACTTAAGGGTAGAGTATGGAGGAATCACACCTGGTGCACCATTCTCGCCATATGCCAGGTCATAAGGAATGTAGAACTCATACTTCGAGCCTTCAGACATCAGCTGAACACCCTCTGTCCATCCTGCGATCACCTGGTTCAGGCCGAATACCGCAGGCTCTCCACGATCATAAGAGCTGTCGAACTTGACGCCATTGAGGAGAGTTCCCTCATAGTGGCACTTGACCTTGTCAGTTGCTGAAGGCTTCTTTCCTTCTCCCTCCGCAAGAACCTTGTACTGGAGACCGCTAGGAAGCACAACCACGCCTTCCTTCTCAGCGTTCATCTTAAGGAAAGCCTCACCTTCCTCGCGGAAAGCTGCGCTCATTGCCTCAACCTGAGCCTTCTGCTCTGCCTCAAGCTCTGCAAAATATTTGTCAAGCAGCTGGCCTGCCTCCTGGAATGAAACTGCAGGTTCCGCTCCTGTCAGCACAGCCTTCACACCTGCTGCAAAATCATCGAATTCTACACTCTTGATGCCAGAAGACATCATATTGTGGGCAATGCTCATGCCCAATGCGTAACTGTTCTTATCCATTTTAAGTCTTGTTATTTAATATGAATATGCAAATCTAACAATATTTATCAAATCTACCGTCTCGGATGATGTTCCACCACCTCCTTATGCCATGTACTGCTGTCCACATGGGTATATATTTCAGTGGTCGTTATGCTCTCATGTCCTAGCATCTCCTGTACCACACGAAGGTCCGCACCGTTCTCGACCAGATGCGTAGCAAAGGAATGACGGAACGTATGAGGAGATATCGTGGCCTTCACTCCTGCGACCAGAGCCTGTCTCTTTATCATCTTGAACATCGACTGACGGCTCAGGGGATGTCCGAAACGGTTAAGGAAAAGTATGTCATCCGCATCATCAGCAGCAGGATCCGGTCTGGAGTCCATATATGTCTTTACTGCCTCCACTGCCATACTTCCCATAGGAACCAGTCTCTCCTTGTCGCCCTTGCCTGTGACGCGGACGAAGCCTTCATCAAAATAGAGGCACGATATCTTGAGCTCCACGGCCTCGGACACCCTCAAGCCGCATCCGTACAACATCTCAAGTATAGCCCTGTCCCTGAGTCCCTGCCAAGACGAGACATCCACCGACTCGATTATCGAGAAGACATCATCCACAGAGAGCACATCCGGAAGATAACGCCCCAGCTTCGGGGAGTCCACCAGATCGCACGGATTATCATCAATATATTTCTCCATCACGCACCACCCGAAAAACGAGCGCAGCGAACTCAGGAGCCTGGCCTGGGATCTCTTCTTCAAGGAATTGCAGGATGCAAGATACTCTTCAACCTCCTTGTATCCGACTGTCTTCATCCTCTTGCTGTCCTTTATTCCGGAACGCTCAAGAAATTTCTCCACATCAGAACAGTACGAAGACACCGTATTCGGAGACATCGCACGTTCTATCTTAAGATAGTTCCTATAGTCCTCAAGAAGCATTTAAAGGACCGAATATTTCTGACCGTATTCAAGCATCTGGTCAAGGAAACTGTCGTTATAGACAATCTGATAGTCCACAACCTTGCCGTTCTTCTCCACAGGAACGATGTCAGGGTTGATGAATCCGCCATATGGCTTAAGGCCGAGGGAGGCGTAACGGTCGAGAACCTCCCTGTGAAGTTCAGGATCGATATTTACCGCATACTTCTCGACAAGAGCCTTGCCTGCCTCGAAGTCTCCCTCCGACTTGATTCGCTGAACCTCAGCAAGAAGTTCACCGAAGAGTCCGCGCAGAGCCTCATGGTCGTTGACGACAAAATATGTCTTTCCGTCACGCACCTTCTTCTCTATCACGTTGTCAGCAAGTCCCTTCTCGTAGCACCAGTCAGCGATGAGCTTGCGGTTCTGCATATGAGCCTCAGTGTTCTTCTTGCCGAACTCGATACGGTTGAACTGTGTGAAGATACCGTTGCGGATATAGCTTGAATACTGAGCCTTGTAAGCTTCCATGTCAGGAAGGATTCCAAGCTCCACCAGCTTAGGGTCCGCCATATAGTAAAGTCCGAAGAGGTCGGCACGGGCTTCCTCAAGAGTCGAGCTGTATTCGCCGAGGGCATTAGGGGAAGTCTCCGGGAGGAGCTGTCCCGAACCATGTCCGAGGCACTCGTGAAGGTCTGTATGGATATCGTTTGTAAGGTCGCCGTACTTCTTCTCGAAAGCGATGTCCTCTTCCGACCATGCAAACTCTCCGAGAAGGTTCTTAGGAGATTCCTGGGCCGCCTTCGAATAGGCTGAAGTAAGGTTCGCGATGGTCACGGACTTCGATCCATGCTCGCGGCGGATCCAGTCTGCGTTAGGAAGATTGATTCCGATAGGGGCTGCAGGATAGCAGTCTCCGGAAAGTACAGCCACATTGATCACCTTTGCAGTAACGCCCTTCACTTCCTTCTTCTTGAAACGGGAGTCAACAGGGGAATTGTCCTCGAACCACTGTGCGTTATCACTTATGAGCTCCGCCCTGAGAGAAGCCTCGCTGTCCTTGAAGTTCACGAGTCCTTCCCATGTGGCCTTACGTCCGAGAGGGTCATTGTAGTCCTCGACAAATCCGTTAACGAAATCCACGGTACCGAGAGTATCGTTCACCCACTTGATGTTGTACTCATCCCAAAGCTTGAGGTCGCCGCTTCTGTAATATGCGATAAGATCAGCGATATAGTCCTTCTGGGTCTGGTTTTCCGCTACAGCCGCAGCCTTCTCCAGTTCGGCACATATCTTCTCAAGCGCAGGTCCGTAAAGTCCGCCTACCTTATATACATCTTCATAGATGACACCATTCTTGCCCTTCACCACCTTGCTGTTGAGTCCATACGAAACCGGCGTCTTGTCAGAAGGATCGACCATGTCGGCATAGAACTTCTCCACCTCAGCCTTGGTCACGCCTTCATAGAAATTGACAGCTGATTCAGCAACGATGTCTCCGCTCTTGTCCGTAGACTTTCTCTGCGGAAGAAGAGCCGGGTCATAAATGACGTCAATAAGTTCCGCACACCTTTCCTGTTCACCTACAGACTCCATGACGCTGATGAAGTATTCCTTCGGGCATTCTGGCATGAACTTGTCCTCGGCATAATGGTGATGGATTCCGTTACTGAAAAAGACTCTCTTTGCATATGTCTCAAAATTCGCGTAATCTTCTGATGTCTTGTCTCCCGAATAGTTCAGAAGGGCATTCTCAAGCATCCTGCGGATATCCAGATTGTACCTGCAGTTCTGCATCCATATGATGTCGCGACCATACTTTGCTGCTTCAGCAAGATGGTAAACATATTCCTTCTGCTGAAGCGACAGACCATCCCATCCGGGAACCTGGTATCTCATTACCTTCACATCAGCAAATTCATCGAGAAGATACTTGAAATCACCGTTTTCAGCCGCCTTGTCCGAGCAGGACATCATGGCCGCGGCCAGGCCTGTACCTAAAATCATCTTCGAAATCAGTTTCATATCCATAAACATTTATAATTTTCCAACTATCCTGCAAAGATAGCAATTATGTCAAAAATATGTATATTTGCAAGGATATAAGACAATGGTCATTAAATGGACAGGAAGCATTTCCATATATTATTATTGACTGCCTTCGTGACATTGATGGCAGGAGCTGTTTCCTGTTCCCCGGACTGGAAAGAGGAAATGACCCCGGCCCCGGCTGTATCCGGCCAGCAAGGACTGCCATTTGAAGAAAGAGACATCAACACCGACACAAGAAAGGTCCTGCTGCTGTATTCGGCCGGATTCAATTCCCTGAGCACCTACCTTAAGGAAGATATTGAAGAACTCTGTACCGGATGGACTCCACGAAGGAGAAGGGCGGATGACGTCATCCTGGTATACTCCCACCTGCCGTCATCAAGAGGTCAGTATTCTGTCCGTACAAGCCCTGTACTGTTCCGTCTTTACTCGGATTCCGACGGTACCGTCATAAGGGACACAATCGCCGTCTATGACCCTGAAACCATATCAGCATCTGCTGGGCAGCTGCATGACGTACTGTCATATGTAAAGGACAATTTTCCGGCAAAGAGCTACGGTCTTCTTTTCTCATCGCATGCCACAGGCTATCTTCCAAGCGGCTTCTATTCAAAGCCGGACAGCTACACGTTCACAGAAGGCATGGCACGTGCATGCGGAACAGGAAGAACGCCATCTCCTGTCCCTTATATAGAACCGGAAGAGACCCCCGGTCTCCCTGCAGTGAAGAGCATCGGTCAGAGTGTCGACGGGAACCTGTCATATGAAATGGACATAAGGGACTTTGCGGACGCTATCCCTATGAAGCTGGACTACATACTTTTCGATGCCTGCCTCATGGGAGGGATCGAAGTGGCTTACGAGCTGGCAGGCAAGTGTGACAAGGTAGGATTCTCACAGGCAGAGGTACTTGCCGAAGGATTCAATTACAAGACCTTGGCATCACACCTTCTGGGAAACAAGTCCGCCTCCGACCCATACAGCGTATGCGAGGATTACTTCACGCAATATGATGTCCAGGAAGGAGTCTACCGCTCCGCAACAATATCCCTTGTGGACTGCAACAATCTGGAACCGCTTGCAGAACTCTGCAGCTCACTGTTCACCAAGTATGCGGAACAGATCGGCAGCTTGAGGCATTCATCTGTCCAGCAGTTCTACAGGTCTTCAAAACATTGGTTCTATGACCTGCAGAGCATCCTTGAAAATGCAGGAATCGACGAAAGCGAGAAGGCCGCTCTGACTGAAGCACTTGACGGATGCATATTATATAAAGGAGCGACTCCTTCTTTCATGGGAGAATTCACGATAGACACCTTCAGCGGATTCAGCATGTACCTGCCAAGCAACGGACACAACGAACTGTCCAAGTACTACAAGACCCTCAAATGGAACAAGGCCACTGGTCTTGTCAAATAATTTCGCCACAACCTTTTGCAGTTCAAATAATTTATCTATCTTTGCAGCCCCATAAAAAGCGCGACGCTTTTTGGTGCAATGGGGTTTTCTTCAGCGGATGCTGATGAAGACTGAGTAACACATTTTAATTCTTTAACAGCAATGAAGCACATTGAACTCAACGGTCAGGTTCGCGAGGCCGGCAACAAGGCTGCCGTAAAGGCAATCCGCAAGGCAGGACAGGTTCCTTGCAACATCTATGGACTCGGTATGGAGAACATTCTCTTCACTATCGACGCACAGGATCTCAAGACTATCACTCACACTCCTAACTCTTACATCGTAGACCTCAAGCTCAGCGACGGCAGAAGTGGTCATGCAGTACTCCACGAAGTACAGTATCACCCTGTAACTGACGAGGCTCTTCATGCAGACTTCCTCTTCGTATCTGAGGACAAGCCTGTAACAATCGAGGTTCCTGTACTTGTTACCGGACACTCAGAGGGTGTCAAGATGGGTGGTAAGCTCCTCGTTTCAAGCCGCAAGCTCCGCGTAAGCGCCATGATGGAAAACCTTCCTGACCTCCTCGAAGTTGATTCTACTCACCTGATGATCGGCAAGCAGATCGTTGCAGGCGACCTCAACTACGAAGGCGTTACAATCGTATCTCCAAAGGCTACCATCATCTGCTCAGTACGTCCTACACGTGCAACTCAGCAGGCTAAGATGGAACAGCAGGCTACTGGAAAGAAAAAGTAATCTGATCCGGTATGAACTATTTGATCGTCGGTTTAGGAAACATCGGCGTCGAATATGCCAATACCAGACACAACATGGGATTCATGGTATTGGACGCCTGGGCTCAGGCGTCCAATATTCTTTTTGAATCCGGCAGGTACGGCTATACGGCGACTGTTTCATTCAAGGGAAGGAAATTCATCCTTCTCAAGCCCACCACATACATGAACCTGAGCGGAAAAGCCGTAAGGTACTGGATGAACGAGATGAAGATACCTGTAGAGAACCTTCTTGTAATCTCTGACGACCTGAACATACCGTTCGGCACCCTGCGTCTCAGAAAGAACGGAAGTGCAGGCGGCCACAACGGTCTTACGAACATCAATGAGATGATCGGAACCCAGGATTATGCCCGGATCCGTGTAGGTATCGGTAATGAGTTCGGACGCGGTCAGCAGGTCAACTATGTTCTCGGGGAGCTGAGTGATGAGGAAATGGATGAAATGAACGAGATAAGCAAACGCGTGATTGAAGGTGTCAAGGCTTGGGCCACTATAGGGGCGGACAGAGCCATGAATATTGTAAACACTCGTCCCAAGAAGCCTCAAGACGGGCAGAATCAATAAGCCAATGTGTTGAAAACAACAATTTTAAGTCCAAAAATTTGCTTTTTATAAAAATATCCCATAACTTGGCGAAAGTTTTTAACATTCACAAACAATTTAAAACACTAGAACAATGAAAGAGCTTGTAGATCAGATCAAGGCAGAGTACGAAGTTTTCGCAAAGAACGCTGAGGCTCAGGTTGAAAAGGGCAACAAGGCTGCCGGCGCACGCGCACGTAAGGCTGCTCTTAACCTCATGAAGGCTATGAAGGAGTTTAGAAAGGTATCTGTAGAGGCTACCAAATAATCTTCCTTCAGAAATGAAAAAGATAAAGGGGCTCAAGCAATCACTGCTTTGAGCCCCTTTAAACGTGTACTAAAACCTAAACCTGATATATAGATGCAACGACGATTCAAAACGTTGCATGAAAATCAAGAAAATTTTCACATTTTTCCTTAGAAGACAAGTTGTACGTTGTCAATCCACAAAGTGTTGCCCACTCCTCCGTAAAAAGCCTCACCGCAACTTGAAAGGAAATGTATCATAAGATAGTTCGGTTCCGTTCCCGGATCGGCCCATCCATCCTCTTCAACAACTACATTGTCACCCTTGCTGTTCCGTGCATAATATCTGGTCTCGGGATCAGTCTTCAGCCCCATATAGTCCTCATAGAACGGCTCGCCGCTTATGTCACCATAGAGGATTGTCATTTCGTGTCCGTTCACCCACTCCGGCACGTCCTCCAGGACACGTTCGATACAGGTACCGACTCTCAATGCATGGATGCGTCCCTCCTCATCCTCCCACCTCTTCTGAAGTATGACCGTCATTTCCGCATAATCAGGATAGCCCATGGACTTGAGTCTGGAAAAACCGGTACCCCGGATGGTCTCATGTCCGACATCAGCCTTATAATCGAACTTCAATGCGCGAGGCCGGCCTGAGAACGGAAGTCCATACTGTACCTTCGTCATCGGACTCTTGGTATCCCTTATAGGTTCAGGAAGACTTCCCACCAGCAGGACACCCTGACATGTCACATCCATATTGACAACCCCCAGAGCCTTGACATGCTCGACATGCGTCTCAATGCGCGCACAATAGCCGTTCCCCCTCTTTTCGGGATATACGGTATTGTTGGTCTTGACCACTCCGGCCACCACTGCCAGGACATTGTTCGTCCGCCACAGATAACCTTCAGGAGCAGAGAACGGCTTCTTTCCTGTCCTTAAAGTATCCTTAGGATTCCCGTAAAACTCATACAGATATTTTGTGTCTCCTCCTATTATACCTGACTCCTCGATTTCACGTACGCACCATGAATCGAATTTTCCGTATTCATTTATCCGTTGCACGACAGCATCCTGGGCAAATGAAAGCACCTGTGAGCAGGTTAAAGACGCAACGATAAGTACAAATAATCTTGTCCGTCTCATAAAAAATGTGTATATATGCAATTCGTTTACAAATATAGTGACGTTTTTGAAAGAACTGAACTTTTTTATGAAATTGAGGCATATCATTTCGACATTCGTGCTATATCTTGCATGTGCGGCTGCATCTGCGGCGCCGGCAAGATATTCCGTCATCTATCTCACGCAGCCTGACGGAACTGTATTTCAGGCAAGAATGAAAGGTGATGAGTTCACAAGGATAAAGACTGACGCTTCAGGCCATGCGATAATCCAGGACGCGGAAGGCTGGTGGAACTATGCCGAATATGACGATGACGGCACCAAAATCTCAAGCGGATGGAAAGTCGGCAGCAGGGTCCCTTCGGATATCCTGTCAGCCAGCCGAAACATCCCTTACGGAAAACTGTCAGAAAAGGCACAGGAAAGAAGAAGGCTGGACAACCTATACGGAGGTACACCTATATTCCGACGACTGAAGAAACTGGAAGGAATACCTGTCAGGAGCGGGGACGGAGATGCGGCACCCGTAAAGCACGGACTTGTCATACTGGCGAACTTCAAGGACGTAAAGTTCCAGTTTACAAAGGAAGATTTCGAAAAGCTTCTTACAGAACCTGGATACTCTGTAAACGGAGCGAAAGGATCTGCCAAGGAATATTTTGAAGACCAGTTTGCCGGGCAGTTGGAATTCGACTTCCACGTAAGCAATATAGTCACATTGTCCAAAGAACGTAAGCATTACGGAGAAAACGACAACAACGGCGCCGATAAGGCATCGGCAGAAATGATAGCGGAAGCATGCCGGCTGGCTGATGACGAGATAGACTTCTCATTGTATGACGATGACAATGACGGAGTTGTAGACAATGTTTTTCTTTTTTTTGCAGGAGAGGACGAAGCGCAAGGTGCTGCTGAAGAATGTATCTGGTCGCATGCCTGGTACATCCGTAGCGGTGCCGGCATAAAGTTGGAACTGGACGGCACAATCATCGACAGGTATGCATGTACGTCCGAACTCAGCACCCATGTCTTTGACTCTTCAGGAAACAAGACAATACTCATCAGTGGCATAGGCACCTTCTGCCATGAATATTCACACACACTTGGACTTCCTGACTTCTATGACACTGATTATGAAGAGACCGGAGGTATTGCTGCAGGATTCTGGGTCAGGACAGCCATTATGGACGGAGGAAACTACAACAACAACGGCAACTCTCCGCCATATTACAATGCTCTTGAAAGGATGATTGTGGGCATAAGCGAGCCTGAAGTCCTTGAAAAGACCGGCACATATACTCTGGAGCCCATCCATAAGAACGGGGCGTCATATATGCTGAAGACAGACAGCGAAGATGAATTCTTTCTTTTCGAGTGCAGGGAATACCATGGCTGGGACAAATACATCGGAGGAACCGGCATGCTTGCATATCATATCAGCCTGTCTTCCGGAGATTTTCACAAATGGCTGACACAAAATGAGGTAAACACTGACCCGTCCTTCCAGAAGGCTGACCTTATGGAAGCGGACGGAAGGACTGACTCGTTCACCAGCATGGACGACTTCGTCAGCGCCAGAACCAGAATAACCGGAATTTTCTATCCTTATGAGGGTTTCGACTCAATCAGCGCAGACACCAGTCCCGGACTTACATATTGGAACGGGGGCAGGAGTGAATGTGCAATAGAATCCATCCGGAAAGAAGGAGACGGAAGCAGCGTAAGATTCAACTTCATCGGCAAAGACAACGTCAGCACTCCTCCGTCAGCAGAAAACATAGAGAAGGAAGTATTTGCAGATGCTGCAATCATCCGGTTTGACAGCAGTTATCCATACGACGGTCCGGCATCAGTATCCTGGGGACGCGCTGGCAAAGAGAAAGAGAGCGTCATTGTAGCAGCATACGAAACCGGCAGATATGCAGTGGTGCTTGAGGGGCTTGAATCCGACGGAAAAACATATGAAATAGACATCTTGTTCTCGATCGACGGATTCGAAGGGGAGGTCAGGCAGACTACCGTCATGACCAAGAGAATGCCGGCAATCGGATGGCCTTACATATATCTCGGCAGCATGGAACGCAACAGTGACGGAACATTCCCGAAAGGAGCAAAGTCTCCACTCCGGGTTTATGGAGCGACAGGAGCCGCAGAAATCCGCTGGAAGTTCAACGGAAAGGATATCACGCACGATGGTGACGGATATTACACAATCAACGAAAACGGAATCCTTCAGGCCGAGATATATTGGGAGGACGGAAGCATTGACAAGGTAATGAAACAGATAACCGTATCTTTATAAATTGCGGACATGAGACAGATTCTTATCATAATGACTCTCATCCTATGCCTCTCCGGATGCAGGATATACGATGTGGAGGAGATTCTTCTGCAAAGGGAGGATATTTCATTGACGATAAAGGGTGCAGAAATTCTTTCATACAGGCACGAAACATTCCAGACCGGTCACAATGCTCAAAGGAATGAGTTCCGTGTGTTTGACGACAACGTGGGCAACTGGTTCGTGCTGACATGCCGCGAACGTCCCTCAACGGAAGGACAGACTCTCAAGGCAGACTTGGAATGGACAAGCACAAGTGCGACAAAGACAAAGAGCGGTCTTAGTTTCAGCGTGGAAAAGACTGATTCCCAGGGCCATATATGGCTATGGTGCGAAGATGAGGCGATCGGAGTTATTGTCAGGGAACTTTAATGATGCATATTGAGAAAAATATTGTAAATTTGCGCCGCTTTTGAGGAAATACAAACAATTAAACATAATAAGAAATGAGAAAACACATCGTAGCAGGCAACTGGAAGATGAACACTACAGTTGCAGAAGGCGTAGAACTCGCAAAGGCAGTAGTGGCAGCTTCAGCTGAGGTACCGGCTGACGTTCAGCTTATCATCGCACCTCCATTCACACACCTCTACCCTGTAGCAGAGGTTGTAAAGGGTTCAGCAGTAGCTCTTTCAGCCCAGAACTGTGCAGACCACGTAAAGGGTGCTTACACCGGTGAAGTTGCTGTAAACATGATTTCAGGCGTAGGCAGCCAGTACGTTATCCTCGGTCACTCTGAAAGAAGAGAATACTACGGTGAGACTGACGCAAAGCTTGTAGAGAAGGTAAAGCTTGCTCTTGCCGAGGGTCTTTCTCCGATCTTCTGCATCGGAGAGAAGAAGGAGGAGCGCGAGGCTGGCCGCCACTTCGAAGTTGTTACAGCACAGGTAAAGAACGTACTCTTCGAGCTTACAGCTGAGGAGATGGCAAAGGTAGTCGTAGCTTACGAGCCTGTATGGGCTATCGGAACAGGTCTTACTGCAACTGCAGAGCAGGCACAGGAGATCCATGCAGAGATCCGCAAGGTTCTTGCTGAGAAGTTCGGCGAGCTCGCTGAGGAGATTTCTATCCTCTACGGCGGTTCTTGCAACCCTACAAATGCAAAGGAGCTTTTTGCATGTCCTGACATCGACGGCGGTCTTATCGGTGGTGCAGCCCTCAAGGCTGACAGCTTCAAGGCAATCGCAGTAAGTTTCTAGTCAACATTGATTCAAGGTCTGTCTACCTTTAAAAACTAAATCCCTCCCACTCCTCCGGAGCGGGTCCCTCCCATTCACGAGGGCCATGGGCGGCCACGGTTTTTAAAAGTAGACAGACCTTAAAATGTACATATTACCATGAAGAAGATACTTTATTTGGCAATGGCGGCAATCGCAGCAATGGCGTGTACCGGAAAGTCGGGAGACGCGGATTTGAAGGAGAAGGTTGAAAGTTATGCTGTGGTGGAGGTAAGCTCGCCGCTTTATGACGCACTTTCTGACAATGACAAGAAGATCGTGGACCTGTTCCGTCAGGCAGGAGAGATCATGGACGGGCTGTTCTGGAAGCAGACATTCGGCGACAAGGCTGAGATTGAAGCTCTTCCTGACGGTTATGCAAAGGATTATGCCCTCATCAACTACGGTGCATGGGACCATCTCGATGACAACAGGCCGTTCATCGAGGGATACGGAGAGAAGCCTCTCGGATGTCAGTACTATCCGCACGACATGACAATGGAGGAATGGAACGCATTCGACGACCCTGACAAGCTCAGCCTTTATACAGTGATCCGTCGCGACGAGAACGGTGCACTCAAGACCGTTTGGTACCGCGACGAGTACAAGGAGGAACTCGAGAAGGTATGTGCTCTTCTTGAAGAGGCTGCAGCCTTGACAACCAACGAAGGTATGCGCACATATCTTACCGAGCGTGTAAAGGCATTCCGCACAGATGATTACCTTGCCAGCGACATGGCATGGATGGACATGAAGGACTGCAACATGGACATCGTCATCGGTCCTATCGAGAATTACGACGATCACCTTTTCGAGGCTAAGGCAGCATACGAGTGCTTCATCCTTCTCAAGGACGAGACCCGCAGCGCCAACCTTGCAAAGTATGTCGCACTCCTCCCTACCCTCCAGCAGATGCTACCATGTGCACCTGAATACAAGACCTTTGTTCCAGGCACATCTTCAGACCTCAACGTATATGACGCCATCTACTATGCAGGTGACTGCAATGCCGGCAGCAAGACCATCGCAATCAACCTTCCTAACGACGAGAGGGTACACGCAGCGAAGGGAGCACGCCGCCTCCAGCTCTACAACAGCATGATGGCAAAGTTCGACAAGATTCTTGCCCCTATCGGAGAGGTTCTTGTGGAGCCGTCACATCAGAAGTACCTCACTGCGGACGCATTCTTCTGGAATGTGACTTTCCATGAAGTTGCACACGGTCTCGGAGTCAAGGAGACTGTCAACGGACTAGGATCGGTAGATGCTGCAATGGGTTCCGAGAAGACAACCTGGGAAGAGGCGAAGGCTGACATCCTTGGTCTGTTCATGGTAAACAAGCTCATCGAGATGGGTGAGATCACAGACATCACCAAGGAAGAGTCGATCGCTACATTCATCGCAGGTATAGTACGTTCAGTACGCTTCGGTTCAGCGTCTTCACACGGCAAGGCCAACATGATGTGCTTCAACTTCATGGAGGACAACGGTGCATTCAGCCGCAACGCTGACGGCAGATATGTGGTCGATTTTGAGAAGGCAGCAGCGGCAATCGACTCATGGGCGGCCCTCATCCTTGAGACACAGGCGACAGGTAACTTCGAGTTTGCACAGAAGTACGCTGCAGAGAACGCAAGCATCCGCCCTGCTCTTGCAGCAGAAGTCGAGCTCGTGAACAACGCAGGCATCCCTCGCGACATCGTCTTCGACTTCGCCTGGTAAGCGACAGCATACAATCCAGCAACCTTATAAAGACTAATGACCAGCAGCCCCAAAAGGACTGCTGGTTAATTATTTCAAATTATAGTTTAATTTCTATGATAGAGGTTCCCAGCGCTGACTCAATTTTGGAAATGGTTTCCAACGAAAGGTTTTCTCTGCCTTTAAGTATCCTGGAGATATATTGCTGGCTGCATCCCACCATCTCGGCGAACTCCTTCTGGGTCATGTTGTTTTTCTCCATTTCATCTAATATTCTCATGGCAATAGATTGAGAATGTCTTAACCACGCTCTATTCTCAACACGAAAATGTGCTTCTTCTTTCCATCTTGATGGAGTTGAGGATTTATGTTTTTCCAGCCTTTCGATTGTTGAGTTCATACCTTATAACTTTATATTTCACTTAAATAATCGATAAAACTATCATCATCAACAATGTTCTCACAGAGCAAAAATTGACGCACTTTCTCCATTTTGTGCAATTCCTTTAAAGTGTGCTCACGCTCCTGCATTGTTGCGGTTAGTTTTATTGCTCCCCCAGTAATGATATATATCCCTGATGAGAGTCTCAGGGCATAAATTCTTAACCAAGATGGATGTTTTGTATTGTTTCTTAACCTTGCTTTCTCTTTACCTAGCAGCACTTCTGCTGTTCTACGATTATCAAGAGGCCTGAATATTGTGTCCAGATCAGCATCTGGAGAAATATCCATAATCAGGCATTGAAGAATTTCACTTTCTTCAATCGTATCATAAATGGCCTCATTGACATCTGTAATCTTGAAGTATGATGACAAATCATCAATATTTTCTTTGAAAAAGCCCCTCAACCAAGCCACATCATTCCATTGATCAAACAATCTGTATAAGGCATTCTCCTCATCTTCTTTGTATCTGACTGCCCATAATCTGCCGTCCTCAGTAATATCATCAAATGTCATATCTCAAAGAATTTTTGCAAATATAACAACAACTTTTAATTGTACAAATAGAAGTTGTAAACATTTATGTGATATTTCAAGTAATTATCCAGACACCCGCCAAGCTCATGACGGGTAAAATCGTCACCCATCATGTGAATGCATGGCCATCAGAGGGCACTGCAGGGCATATAAACACACACGGTGGGTAAAGATTTTACCCACCGTGTGATTTTTGTTTTACAGTTTTCAACTGAAGGAATTATTCTTTGCAGCAACGGACAGGAAGCCCGTTCGCACGATCGGTATCTGACATTGGATTAACTGTGCCACCAGAGTAGTATGTGTACAAAATATACGCTTGTGGAAATCCAGTAGGAGAAGAGCACGACCAATAGCGACCGGAGAGCAGTATCCTGTCTCAACGGTCAGAATTTAATTACCGTTATTCATATGTGTATCAGTATTCAATGACTTTCTTTAATTCGGCACTCATGGTATACATGTTTCCAGAATACATATTTATGCCACTCTTGATTGTTTTTGTAGCAGTCAAAGTCTTTTCTTCAAGATTCTCATCTATATAATAGGCTGTGATTGTCCACGGACTGGCATCATTAAAATTAAATAGAATACTAGGGTGTCTAAAACCTCCGACAAAATAAACAGTGACCTCACTGCTTCGCGGGCAAGCGATACCCATGACTACGCCATCAGATCTGATTTTTCCAAGATAAGTCTGCAAGGCGTTAGTATTGTTTGTTTCCTTGAAGTCACCTGTTCCAAAATTGAAACTGCCATAATACATAAATGGTTTATAACTTTGGGGAACATCAATCTTGACGGAGGTTATATTGTAGTCGCTTTCACCGTCAGGATGGGTGCTCGGAAGAGTTAATTCTGCCTTGATGATATAAGTATAGTGGTACAATGTTGTGGTAAATTTACCTGTTTCGAGAAAGTTATCGAGATCTGTAAGTGATCCACACATCAGCGTGTAGTATGGAAGGTATACCAGACTGCCGTCAGCAGGCTGTATGAACTTCCTGGTTCCCGGCAGAGCCAGAATCTTATCCGCTATGTAATATGGTCCGCTGGTATAGTAATCGTTCCACCACCCAGGTTCAACAGGCGATGCAAGAGGGTCTCCTGACAATGCCGGGTAGATGATGGATATACCGGTTCTCACGGAGTTGCCGGCCTCTGCAGAACCTGAGTATGTTCCTGTGAACTTGACAGAAGTGCCGGATGATTCAGCGGTCAGAACATCGTTTTTCATCATTCGGCCATTTTGATCGTATGTGATCAGAGAAATCTGGTCACCCTTTTCCCATGTGCTCTTCAAGGCGGTGCCTTCTCCGTCCAGTTCATATGTCAGCCTGGTTTCAGGATCCTCAGTTCCGATAGAGACCTCGAGGGACACAGGAATGGCAGTGCCCGAAATATTTTCTTCTCCGGCCTGTTCTTCTGCCGGTGCCTTTGTGCAGGCTGCAGCAAATACGACTAGCAGGCCAGCAAGTATGATATTCTTTCTGTTCATGATGTCAGCCATTAATTAAATAAATCATCAAGATTGCCACCTTTGTTGAGACCAGGTGCATCAATACCGTCGCCGCTGGCGCAGAGCACACCTTCAGTGTGCAGTTCGAGAATCTCCATCTGCGGAGGTTCGTACAGTTCTTCGCGTTTCATAAGTCTTTGATTTTAGTTTTTGTTTAATTTTATGCAAAGTTACTCCCCCCCCCGATTTTGATTAATGATTTTTCAGTAATCTGCACCCCGACAGGCATCAAAAAACGCAGCAGTCATGGATAAGACTCTGCTCACGGTGGGTAAAATCTTCGCCCACCGTGTGAGGACATAGCGATTACAGGGCACTGCAGGGCATATCATTCTGTCGCAATTACATATAGAATAAATTTTACCTTAAGATATATCGCACACATATTGCATAATACTTATATTTGCAGTACATTTGCAGTACAATTAACATTAATTATGGGACAATCAACTATATCCATACGTGTCGATGAGAAACTGAAAAAGAGTTTCGACGAATTATGCGACGGATTCGGGCTCAGCAATACCGCCGCTTTCACTATCTTCATGAAGGCAGTCGTAAGGGAGAGAAGGATTCCATTTGAACTTAGAGCAGAATCAGAATCCGAAGACAGGGCAATGGCTCTGGCTGCTTTTGAACGGATGAGGAATGCAGCCACTCAAAGTTCATATCAAGACATGAGTCTTGAAGATATTGATGCAATAATCAGAGAGGTCAGAAATGCCAGGTAAGATTTACGCAGTCATAGATACAAATGTGATTGTATCTGCTCTATTCGCATTAAACGGCTCCTCAAATCCTGCCCAAGTAATAAGAAAGGTCATTGACGGAACCATTGTACCTCTATACAATGAGCAGATAATATCAGAATACTATGAAGTCTTGACAAGGGATAAGTTTCCGTTTAAGATCAGCGACATAGAATATGTCATGAAAATATTCACCAAGTATGGTCTTTCACTGGAGGGCACCACTCCTACTGAGGAAAGTATTCCTGACAAAGATGATATCGTCTTTTATGAAGTTGCTTTCAGCAAAGACGGGTCTTACCTTGTGACCGGCAATATCCGTCATTTCCCTAAAAAGGCTTTTATTGTCACACCGGCGGAAATGATGCAAATCATCAAAACAATGGAACACTCTGATCC
>JAZNAW010000055.1:0-2591 GCA_045586745.1 Candidatus Cryptobacteroides sp. | reverse complement strand
CAACCAGTACAACGGCTACCTTATGACTGATGTCTACAAGGATCTTCTTGGAATGAGGAGCGGCGGCGAGAGGCTTCCGGTTCTGACGGATCTGTATATCGTGATCGGAAACAATCTGATCCCGGCCAGCAAGAAGAGCGTGTCAGATCTCGAAGGCGTCGACAAGAAGGCCTTCTCAAAGTTCCTGAAGGCAGAAAAGATCAAATGGTCAGACGTAGACGACCTGGTAAAGGTCCTCGACTACATCACCTCGACTACATTGCTGTAAAGTAACTCAACAACATATGTGACAACCCTCACAGATCCGCGGGTCCGTGAGGGGTGTCATATTGAAAGGGAAGTGACCTGCTAGTGAAACCTAGATTTCGGTGAACTTTTAAACTTATTAATAGGCCGCTTCCCTGAATTAATGGCAAAAGCATTGATAATCAAAAAAAATGACTATATTGCAAAACCGTTGGTTTAAATGTAATATGCTATGAAGAAGTTAGTTTTTCCCGTTCTGCTGATAATGATGACAGTTGGCTGCGGACAGGCGGATCCTGACAAGCCTGCAGGAGAACCGGATCCGGAGGTGGAATATGTTTTCCATGATGATTTTTATTATTTCCATGCCAGTGATTCCAATGGGAAGGTGTATCTTACTCCATGCGAAGATGAGTACATGATAGCATTCAAGGCGGATGATGCAGAGTCTGTCTTGAATTATATCGATGCGAACGGGTATGTCCACCTTCAGGAACATACAGGAAGCATCTCGAATACAGTGACCGAACTTCCGGAGTTGTGGCGTAACTATATGGTTGCATGGATCAAGGGACCAAAAGAGATACTTGATCTGCCGGAGGTTTTCTATTCATGTAAGATCTATGATCGTCACAAAGAACCGGCATCTAAATTCTATTTCTATGATCCTGAAAGTAAGTTCGAGGGTAAGTTCTTTCCTGATGGTGGATTTTCGGTTGTTCTGGATGATGAACATCAGGAGGATATGTTGAATAAAGTTATTCAGTATGCTGAAGATTTCAATGCTGTGCTGAATCATGTGACTGAATATCCAAAGACTGTACGCTTCATGTGTATGCCTGATT
The DNA here is from genome assembly GCA_045586745.1 of Candidatus Cryptobacteroides sp. GTDB lineage: Bacteria > Bacteroidota > Bacteroidia > Bacteroidales > UBA932 > Cryptobacteroides. Next base: position 1,500 of record JAZNAW010000055.1, on the reverse strand, counting down.
CTCCTTATAATCCTGTAGAAATAGCGAACTGGTTCTGTGAAGTTGCAGGATTTCATGCTGAGCCGATTTACTGGAATATGTATTCCGGCTTCGATTGATGACTTCGGCAAAGAATGTCTTACCAAGAATCAGGAACCGGAGCAAGGAGAGTTCGATGCTCGCTCAACATCTGTGTCAGAAAACCGTCAGAAACTGTCACAGGTGTCTTCAAAGACCTACAAATACCATTATTATAGCAACACCTGTAGCAGTAATTACCTCAGAACTGTCACAGGTGTTTTTGCTGAAAGGATATTAAGAACTGTGTAAAAAAACTGCTTCACTTCGTTCAGCATGACATTGAAGAGAGAAAACAGTCAAAGTTTTTAAATTTGTCGTTAACAAAATCCCCGCTGGTGCGTCTTTAATGGTGAGCGCTCGAAAGAATGTTAAACGGATTTAATGAAAACTGACATGAAAAGATTTATTGCAATAGTGCTGCTTGCGGCTTTTGCGGCCGGGATAGGATCCCCGGAGTCAAAAGCCGCAGGCAGGAAGGTCAATTCCGGCGATATGGCCAGCCTGGTGAGGGAGTATAATCTTTACCAGGGTTTTGATGTGGTCTCCGTCGGCGGACTTGGTCTCGGACTTGTAAAGATGATAGCCAAGGCCAGCGCTGAAAACGAGGAGGACAGGAAGGCTCTGGAGGTTATTGACGGACTCAGGAAGATCATCGTTGTGGATTACATGGCGGCAGAGCAGGACCGGAAGGATTCGTTCAGCAGAAAGGCTGCCGGGATCCTGAAGAATGCGGAGAAGATCATTGAAGTCAAGGAGGACGGCGAGACCGTCAATGTCTACGGCACAGCTGCGTCGGACGGAGAAAGGATCGATGATCTGATAGTGTTCATCCCAGAAGAATGTACCCTGATATGCCTTTTCGGCAGCATCAGCGCAGACAAGATAGCGGACATCGTGGAAATGGAAATGTAGGATGACAGGGTTTAGGGACATATGGATGCCGTATGCAGAAAGGTTTTACCGCGCCGCTTTCTATATGCTGGAGTCGCAGCAGGATGCGGAGGATGCCGTGCAGGAGCTGTTTCTCAAGCTCTGGACCGGTCGCAGCGGACTCGATGAGGTAAGGAATCCGGCGGCATATGGGATGGCCCTTCTTAAGAACATCTGTCTGGACAGGATACGGCGTCGTGAGATAAGGAGGCATGAGTTCCCGGATGTAGGGATTCCTGCCGATGATCCTCCTCCGGAAAGCAGCCTTGCAGCGAAGGACCTTCTGACCAAGGTGCTGGAGGAGATGGACAAGTTGCCCGACAGGCAGGCGGAAGTGATGAAACTGATGGTCTTGGACGGACTGGAATACAAGGAAATATCAAGGCGGACCGGCCTTTCACAGGTACATGTAAGGGTCCTGGTAAGCACGGCAAGAAAAACCCTCAGGCAAAAGTTAAGGATATGAAATCATCAAAGGATATAGAAAATATGTCTCTGGAGCAGCTGGAA
>JAZNAW010000054.1:0-31088 GCA_045586745.1 Candidatus Cryptobacteroides sp. | reverse complement strand
CGCTAGCGTTCATCCTGAGCCAGGATCAAACTCTTCATTGTATAATCTATATTTCTCTTAGCTTGTCCTGACACTTATAATTTCTACAAAGAAATTAACGCTTCTCGATAAATTGTTTTTCTCGGTACTTGCTTCTTGTACAGTAAATCAGTCTTTTCAATGAACTTGTCAATCCCTCTGGCGAGGGCCCGTTTTTCGAACGGGGATGCAAAGGTACGCTTTATTTTTTAACTTCCAAACTTTTTGCAAAAATTTTTGAAGTTTTTTCAGCGTCAGTCTTTCGTTGAACTCATGGACCCTTTCAGGCACCCCTTTTCGTTTAGGGATTGCAAAGGTAGACATTTTTTCTTTTCCTCCAAATTATCTTCAACCCTAAAATCGCATTTTCAACCTTCTAAAACAGGTTTTTCAGGCCTAACTTATTGTACAACAGGACACAGAAAGACCTGTTACAAATTTGTTAAAAGTAATTTAACAGACCATATCGTCACACAATGGTCTGAAATGACCGGAATGCAGGACTTCAATAGGATAATTTTATTATATTTGCAAGATATACCTATATAAGACATGAAACGAATTCTACATACATTATCGGCATTCATAATCTCTGCCATGGCTCTTTATGCCCAGGACTCCCCTCTCTGGCTCAGGAACAACGATATTTCTCCTGACGGAACAAGAATAGCATTTACATATAAGGGTAATATATTCATCGTACCCGTAGAGGGCGGAAAGGCATCCCAGCTTACAACCAACACAAGTTACGACGCAGACCCTATCTGGACTCCTGACGGAAGGAGCATAGTCTTCAGTTCATACAGGGAAAAGAGCAAGGATATTTATCTGGTATCTGCAGAGGGAGGCACTCCGAAAAGGCTGACCTCGCACACCGGCAACGAGACTCCTCTTGAGATAATGAAGGACGGAAGCATACTCTTCACCGCCAACATACAGCAGGACGCACAGTACGGAGACTTCCCGGGAAATGCACAGTTATATAAGGTAGGTCCAAAGGGTGGCAAGCCTGAACTTGTCACATCGCTTCCTATCTCCGACATAAGCATCACAGAAGATGCAGAAGGCACATATGTCATCTACGAAGACTTCAAGGGATACGAAGACGCACTCCGAAAGCATCATACATCCTCTGTCACAAGAGATATCTGGCAGTACATCCCAAGCAAGAGCGACAAGGGTTTCAAGATTACAGGAAACGGCACATTCACCAAACTGAGCGGATTCATCGGTGAAGACAGGAATCCAGTATTCCTGCCCGGAACAAAGGATTATTTCTACATCAGCGAGGCAGACGGCACCCTGAACATCTATAAGGCAACTCTTGGAAGCCAGAAGGATTCTAAGCAGCTCACAACCTTCAAGGGCAACCCTGTAAGATATCTGTCAGTGGCACAGAACGGAACCCTCTGCTTCTCATACAACGGAGAACTCTACACAATGAATGAGGGATCCGAGCCGAAGAAAGTGGAGATCAGCATAGTGACAGACCAGATCGAAAGCCCTGTCCAGGACCGCACCCTGTCTTCAGGAGCAAGAAGCATGGCGTTATCTCCTAACGGAAAGGAAGTGGCAGTCATATTGAGGGGAGACGTTTATGTGACCACAGTAGACCATGCGACCACAAAGCGCATCACAAATACTCCGCAGCAGGAGCGCGACCTCTGGTTCTCAAAGGACGGAAGGACTCTGTATTACTCATCGGAAAGAAACGGCCACTGGGGCATATGGTGTACAGAACTCTCTGACAAGGACGACAAATATTTCACATATGCGGTGAAGATGGAGGAAAAACTCGTCACAAAGCCAGGCGAGACATGCTTCCAGCCGCAGGTCTCGCCTGACGGCAAGAGCATAGCATATCTTAAGGACAGAACAGCAATTGCAGTGATGGACCTCAAGAGCGGAGACGAGAAGATCGTGCTTGACAGGAATGTGAATTACTCATATCAGGACGGCGACCAGAACTTCGCATGGAGCCCTGACAGCAGGTATATCCTCTGTAACTATCAGGCAAACGGAGGCTGGAACAATGAGGATGTCGCGCTCATCGATGTCGAGAGCGGAGATATCACAGACCTTACCGAAAGCGGATATACAGACGGCAGCTTCAAGTGGGTGCTCAAGGGTAAGGCCATGACATGGAAGTCGGACAAGGCAGGATACCGCAGCCATGGCAGCTGGGGTGCTGAAGACGACATCTACATCATGTTCTTCGACGGTAAGAGATATGCTGAGTTCTGCAAGGACAAGGAAGACCGCGCAATAGAAGAAATGCTGAAGGACGACAAGGAGAAGGAAAAGGAAGAGAAGAAGGAGAAGAAGGACAGCGCAAAGGCTGAGAAGAAGGCGGAGAAGCTTGTCCTCGACCTTGAAAACAGGAAGGACAGGATTGTAAGGCTGACAAGAATTTCCGGCAGACTGGGAGACTATTATCTGACCCAGGACGGAAAGAAACTGTACTACACAATGAGACTCGAAAAAAGTACAGACCTCTGCCTCATGAACCTTGAAGACAACAGCATCAAGGTTGTTGCAAAGGGAGTCAGCGGATCCATCTACCCTACCGCGGATGACAAATACATGTATATGCTTTCAGGAGGAAGCGTATCACGCATAGCCATAGCCAACGGCTCAAAGGAAACCATTTCATTCTCCGGAAGCTTTGAATACAAGCCGGCAGGAGAAAGGGAGTACATGTTCGACCATATCTGGAAGCAGGTAAAGGAGAAGTTCTACATGCCTGACCTCCACGGGACAGACTGGGACGCTCATTATGCAAACTATAGGAGATTCCTTCCTCACATCGAGAACAACTTCGATTTCCAGGAAATGCTCTCCGAGCTGCTCGGTGAACTCAACGGTTCACACACCGGAGCACGCTACCAGTACCGTTCCGGACTCAACACCGCAAATCTCGGAGTATTCTATGACAATGATTACGACGGAGACGGTATCAGGATCAAGGAAGTCATCAAGGGCGGCACATTGTACATCGCAGACCCTGAAATCAAGGAAGGCGACATAATCACATCGATCAACGGCACAGAGATCAAGGCCGGTATGGACTGGTATCCTCTCCTTCGCATGCAGGGCGGCAAGAAGATGGCGATAACTGTGAAGAAGGGAGGAAAGAAGGAGGCCGAAATGTATATCGAGCCTGCATTCACCGACGTACCGCAGCTCTACCGCAGATGGGTCGAGCAGAGGGAGAAGATGGTCGAGAAGCTCTCTGGAGGCAGAATCGGATATGTCCATGTGGAAGGAATGGACTCTGAAAGCTTCAGACAGGTATATTCAGACCTTCTCGGAAAGTACCGTACATGCGAAGCCGTAATCGTCGATACCCGTCATAACGGAGGCGGATGGCTACACGATGACCTGGCGACCCTCCTCGGAGGTACCGGATACATCAGATTCGAGCCTCGCGGACAATACATCGGCACGGAACCATACAACAAATGGACAAAGCCTTCATGCGTACTCATGGGTGAAGACAATTATTCTGACGCATGCGGATTTCCATATGTTTACAGAGCGCTTGGTATCGGAAAACTCATCGGTGCTCCTGTCCCTGGCACAATGACTGCAGTATGGTGGGAGAACCAGATCGACAACACCATCGTGTTCGGTATCCCGCAGGTGGGAGCGATGGGCGTGAAGGAAGGCAGATATCTGGAGAACATGCAGATAGAACCGGACATCCTCGTTTACAACGACCCGGCATCTGTCCTTCGCGGAGAAGACAAGCAGCTTGAAGCGGCTGTTGCAGAAATGATGAAGACAATTCAGAAATAGACAATATGGACAGAAAAGTAATAATTATCCCGACCTACAACGAAAAGGAGAATATCGAGAAGATCATCAGAGCGGTCTTTGCTCTTGAAGGAGAATACCATATCCTTGTCATCGAGGACGGATCACCTGACGGCACTGCAGCCATAGTGAAAGGTCTGCAGAAGGAATTCCCGGAAAGACTTCACATGATCGAAAGACAGGGAAAACTTGGTCTGGGTACAGCATACATAACCGGATTCAGATGGTCTGTAGAGAACGGTTATGACTACATATTCGAGATGGACGCAGACTTCTCACACAATCCAAACGATGTGCCAAGGCTCTATCAGGCATGCAAGGACGGGGCAGACCTCGCCATAGGATCCAGATACTGCAACGGAATCAGCGTGATCAACTGGCCTATCGGCAGAGTGATCATGTCATACTACGCATCGGTCTATGTCCGTACCGTATTGGGAATGAAGGTCTATGACACTACTGCAGGCTTCAAGTGCTACACACGCAAGGTACTTGAGACCATCGACCTGGACAAGGTGAAGATGAAGGGCTACGGATTCCAGATCGAGATGAAGTACTCAACATATAAACTTGGATTCAGGATCCAGGAAGTACCTATTATCTTTGTGGACCGCACCGAAGGCACGTCAAAGATGAGCAGCGGTATCTTCGGAGAAGCTTTCTGGGGAGTCATGGGACTCAAGATGAGAAAAATCAAGCCAAGGAAATAATGAAGACATATCTTCTGCACAAAGCGACCATTGTGACTGCAGCAAAGGAGGCGGTCGGAAGCGTCATCGTATCAGGAGGAAGGATTGCAGACATAATATACTGCGAGGATGACGGATTTGACTATAAGATAGAGATGGCGGCAGAACGCTATCCCGACATGGAGACCATATATCTGGAAGGAAAGCATCTGATGGCAGGTGGAATAGATGCCCATGTGCATTTCCGCGAGCCGGGACTTACCCATAAGGCCGATATGTCTACAGAATCACGCGCTGCCGTGGCAGGTGGTGTCACTACTGCCTTCGATATGCCTAACACCAACCCTGCAACCGTTTCTGAAGAAGCCTTCATGGAAAAGCTGGAGCTGGCTGCGGAGAAGTCATGCATAAATCTAGGTTTCCACCTTGGAGCGACAAACAGCAACATATGCTGTATTGAGGATATACTTGACGGCAAGACATCAGTATCACCTGCAGATGTAAAGGGAATCAAGGTATTCATGGGTTCATCAACAGGCAATATGCTCGTAGACGAGAACAATGCCCTTGACAGGCTTTTCTCAATCAAGGGCAAGCCTGTACTTGTTCACTGCGAGGACGAGGCGACCATCAAGGCAAACCTTCAGGCAGCTGTCGAAAAATATGGCGAGGAGATTCCTTTCAGCGAACACGAGAACATACGCAGCAGAAGAGCGTGCATAAAGTCAAGCATCAAGGCGCTTGAAAAGGCGATAATGCATGGCACAAAACTGGTCCTCTGCCACATCTCGACAAAGGAGGAGATCGAGATGGTAAGGGCAGCAAAGTCAAACAATCCTGATATCGTAGCAGAAACCTCATGCAACTATCTGTGGTTCAGCAACGAAGATTACGAAAGGATGGGCAGCAGACTCAAATGCAATCCATCAGTCAAGGGACCGGCCGACCGCGAGGCTCTCCGCTCGGCACTCGCAAACGGACTTATCGACACCATCGGCTCAGATCATGCACCGCATCTTCCATCTGAAAAGGAAGGCACGTATACCAAAGCGCCTTCTGGTCTGCCTTCGATCCAGCAGAGTCTCCCGGTCCTTTTGACCATTGCAAAGGAGGAGGACATTCCACTGACCCGTATTGCAGGAGTGTTTTCTGAAAACGCATCAGATATCTACGGCTTGAGGACTGGCAAGATCAAGCCTGGATACAATGCTGATATAGTGATTTTCGACAAGGACAAGGAATTCATGGTAAGGAATGAAGACCAGTTCAGCAAATGCGGATGGAGTCCGTATGAAGGTGTAACCTTGAACGGAGCTGTAGACACAGTCCTTATCGGAGGAGAAATTGTCTATACAGAAGGAAAGTTCATCTAAAACACAGAAAAACTTAACCTGAAGAAATGGCACCGAAGGTACAGCCCAGCAAGACGCTCATATACATAGCGTCACTATTTGCAATCATATTATGGGGCATGTCCTATATCTGGACAGACCAACTGATCGAACAGGGTATCCCGATCTTTTACTTTGTATTTGTCAGGATATTCATGGCAGGAGTCGTACTGTTCCTTTTCAATACGGCATATGCAAGAATCAAGAGAATGCAGAAGCAGGATGTAGGAAAGTTTTTCCTGCTTGCATTCTTCGAGCCGTTCATCTACTTCATATGTGAGACATTCGGTCTTAAACTCACCGGATCTCCGACATTGAGTGCAATGGTAATAGCCACAATACCGTTGTTCTCCATCGGTGCAGGAATAGTCTTCTTCAAGGAAAAGATAAACTCCGTAAATATTGTCGGAATCCTGTTCTCGCTTGTTGGAATCGTACTTGTGGCAATGGCAAAGGGTGAACTTGGCACCCACTTCATATGGGGAGTAGTTCTTCTTGTTATTGCAGTCATCTCCGAGGTGGGACATGCGTCCATAACAAAAAGTCTGTCCGGGAACTACCCCAGCCAGACTATTGTCATGTATCAGTTCCTTATAGGATCCATTTACCTTTTTCCGTTGTTCATATGGAAAGGACTTGACGGATTCGACATTGAGGTCTACTTTGACGGAGACGTATGGTATCCTATAATATGTCTCGCCATCCTCTGCTCAAGCCTCGCCTTTTCACTCTGGGTCAGTACCATCAAGAATCTTGGAGTGGCAAAATCAAGCATATTCTCCGCCTTGATCCCGGTAGCGGCGGCGCTGATAGCATGGGTGATAGGACATGAAATGCTGAACCAAAGGCAATGTATCGGCATTGCGATCTCTACCTTTGGCGTAATCCTGTCGCAATATACCTCAAAGAAGAAGTGATCACTTGATAAGGCGTAGACCTATACGGCCGCGGTCAAAGTCGAGGGAAACTACGGTGACCCTGACCTGCTGATGGAGTTTCAGGACTTTCGACGGGTCCGCCATACCCTTCACGCCCATCTGGGAAGCATGAATCAGTCCGTTCTGCTTTATTCCAATGTCTACGAAAGCACCGAATGCAGTGATGTTCGTCACGATTCCCGGAAGTTCCATACCGGTCTTCAGGTCTTCCATGGTCTTTATGTCATGTGCAAACTCAAAGGTCTGCGCTGACTCGCGCGGATCACGGCCTGGCTTCTTCAGTTCCTGGATTATATCATTGATTGTAGGCAGGCCGAAATCGCCTTCCACATACCTTGCGGCTTCGATCTTCGCACAAAGACCGGCATTTCCGACGAGTTCCTTCGGGGTCACATTAAGGTCACTTGCCATACGGTCAACAATATGATATGCCTCTGGATGTACGGCTGAATTGTCGAGCGGATTCTCCGCATCTGTGATACGCAGGAATCCGGCACACTGCTCGAAAGCCTTTCCTCCCAGACGCTTGACATTCAGAAGGTCCTTCCGAGACCTGTATGCTCCATTTGCAGTCCTATATTCCACAATATTCTCAGCCAATGCCGGTCCGATGCCTGACACATAGCTCAGGAGATAGCTGCTGGCGGTATTGAGATTGACACCTACGCTGTTCACACAACTTTCGACAGTATTGTCAAGCGTCTCCTTCAAAAGGGTCTGATCCACATCATGCTGGTACTGACCTACTCCAAGAGACTTCGGATCTATCTTCACAAGTTCTGCCAACGGATCCATGAGTCTGCGTCCTATCGACACCGCTCCGCGGACTGTCACATCGCACTCCGGAAATTCAGATCTAGCGACTTCAGATGCGGAATATATTGAAGCCCCGTCCTCACTCACGGTGAACACACGGACACCTTTCGGCAGAGGAACACGCTTGATGAATTCCTCAGTCTCACGGCTTGCAGTACCGTTACCGATGGCGATGACCTCTATTCCATATTTCTGCACCATGGCAGAAACTGCCTGAATCGACTTTATCTTCTCACTTGCAGGGGGATGAGGAAATATCGCCTCATTATGCAGAAGATTGCCTTGCTCGTCCAGGCAGACCACCTTGCATCCTGTCCTGAAGCCAGGGTCAATCGCAAGGACACGCTTCTGTCCTACAGGAGGAGCAAGCAGAAGCTGGCGAAGATTATCACCGAATATTCTGATAGATTCGACATCAGCCTTCTCCTTGGCCTCCCGTATCACTTCATTGGAAATTGAAGGCTCAAGGAGCCTTTTGAATGAATCGTCAAACGCCAGATGGATATGTTCAGCAAGTGGCTGGGCAGGATAACGTCTTTCCTGACAGAAATCGTAATATATCTTCTTTCCGCATTTCTCTGCATCCGCATCGATCTTTACGGAGATAAAGCCTTCCTCTTCCGCCCTCAGAATCGCCAGAAGCCTGTGAGGGGCAATCCTCTCCAGAGACTCAGAGTAATCGAAATATGAACGGTATTTCATCGCGTCTGGCCCGACAGCCTTCTTCGTAGCCTTGGTAACAAGGCGTCTGGTCTTGAATATCTGTCTCAAGGTATCTCTAACAGATGCCGTCTCACTCAACCGTTCTGCGATAATGTCGCGAGCACCGGCCAAGGCAGCCTCAACAGACTCCACCTTGGATCCGACATATTTACGGGCTTCAGGAACAGGATCTGTCAAAGAAACATTGTACATCTTGTCAGCCAGTGGCTCAAGCCCTGCCTCCTTCGCGACTGTCGCACGAGTACGTCTTTTGGGCTTGAACGGAAGATAGAGGTCCTCAAGCTCACGTGACTCGACGCAATTCTCTATACGGGTCTGAAGTTCTGCGGTCAAAGCACCTGCCTGTGCGATGGTCTCCAGGACAGTGGCCTTTCGCTTTTCCATCTCCGCAAACACATCCGTCCAATGTCGTATTTCAGCGACAGCCACCTCATCAAGACCTCCGGTCCTCTCCTTTCTATATCTGCTTATAAACGGGATAGTCGCCCCCTCCTCAAAGAGACCGGCACAATTCTCAACCTGCCAGTCCTTCACCCCCACTCTATGGGCAATGCTCCTGATATATATTTCCTTCATAATCCCTATTTGCGTTTATCAGTCATGCGACACCTGTTTCAGCTGATCTCTGTATGCCGAGAATATCTTCGACTTCGAAACGAAGCCGATATATGTCCTGTCATGGTCAACAACCGGCAGATTCCATGCCTGTGTCTTTTCAAACTTATTCATGACACTATCCATCTTCTCGTCGATATACACATAAGCCGGGGCTGAAACCATGTAATTGTAGACATGATGCTTCTCATAAAGATCGGAGCGGAACATATCGCGGCGTATATCCTCCAGGGACACATAACCATGGAAATGGTTCCTGTCGTCAATAACCGGGAAAATGTTTCTCTTTGAAGTTGCGACAACCTCAGCAAGCTGGCCCAGCGAGGCGTCAATCTTCACAGGCATGAAGTCCGACTCGATAAGTTCATTGGTCTTAAGCAGGGTAAGTACAGCCTGATCGCTGTCATGAGTCAGGAGCTCTCCCCTCTTTGCAATTCGCTTGGTATATATCGAATATGGCTCAATCGCTCTGGTCGCCGCATATGAGACAGTCGAGGTCAGAATCAGCGGAATCAGAAGTTCATAGCCACCGGTCATATCCGCAATAAGGAAGATTGCAGTCATCGGGGCCTGCATGACACCGGCCATCAGACCTGCCATGCCCACAAGCACGAAATTCTGCTCCGGAACTACTCCGCCTCCAGCGATGAGGTTAATGGTCCTGGATACGAAGAATCCCGCAATAGCACCGATGAACAGGGTAGGACCGAATGTACCTCCGACTCCGCCACCGGCATTGGTGAACGACATCGAGAACACCTTCAGAATCAGTATCATAAGGAAGAAGACAGGGATGGACCACTCGCTGTTCATGAAGAATGCAAGAACCGTCTCTCCCTTGAAATCGATCATGCCTCCATTAAGAAGTACATGGAGATATTCATATCCTTCACCATACAGCGGAGGGAAAAGGAAAATCAGGAGTCCGAGGCATGAAGCCGAAATAAGCCAGCGCATGTACGGTCCATTGATCGACCTGATCTTATCCTCCAGCCATAGGGTCATTCTCGTGAAATACACGGAACATGCTGCACTGAAAAGGCCCAGAATCAGGTAGAACGGAATATTATGCATCGTGAACTCGGATATCGTACATTCAAAGGCCGGCTGGTCTCCGAAGAAGATATATGATATCACGGTCGCTGAAATCGTAGAAAGAAGAAGCGGCAGAATCGAGCTCATGGAGATGTTGAACAGAAGTATCTCCAGAGTAAACAGGACTCCGGCAAGCGGTGCCTTGAAAATGCCTGCAACCGCACCTGCGGCACCACATCCGAGAAGAATCGTCATGTTCTTGTATGACAATCCCATGAACCTGGCTACGTTGGAACCGATGGCTGCTCCCGTGTACACTATCGGAGCCTCGGCTCCAACTGAACCACCGAATCCGATGGTGACAGACGATGCCAGCATGGAAGACCACATGTTATGCGGACGTATCTTGGACTCGTTCTTGGAAACGGCCTGCAGAACCTTAGTGACTCCGTGGCCTATGTTATCCTTTACCACATACCTGACAAAGAGCATTGCCAGAAGCATTCCGATTCCGGGATATATGAGGTACAAGGCGCTGTATGCCACACCGTCAAACCATGAAGTAATGGAATGGTGGATGAGTTCGATCGAACTTTTAAGAAGCACCGCAGCAAGACCGCAGGCTATTCCAACAACCAGAGAAAGAACGATCATGACATCACGTTCAGGCATGCCCTTTATGAAATGCCTGAAAGAAGATGATATTTCCCTGAAATTGAATTTCTTTCCCATAGGTTGCAAATAAGTACAAATATAAGCAAAAAAAGCCGACCTCAAGTCATTCAGGCCGGCTTTTGTACTATTTATATGGACTATGCATCCGCACCATCCTCATCTGTAGAATACTGCGATATGTTATCATCCGGAAGGCTTTCTCCTTCATTTGAATCAGAGTCATCATTATCCTCACCGTCAAGCCAACGCTCTATATCCTCGGCATCATCGGTCTTGACCTTGATCTTTACAAGGTAGATTGCATCCGGAATTTCGACCATGACAGCATAGAACGATGTTCCGTCCGGCTTATCATACTTTACAAGATCCGGGAAATAGTCGCTATATCCCTTAGGATACTTCTCCGCAAATGCTGCTGCCAGTTCCTCTGACATATTCTCAAAGCTGACAACTCCTCTCTTCTTTGTTGTAGACATATATTCCAAACTTAAAACTTAACTATACTAAATTCCGGTGCAAGTGTAGGACATTTTTTTCAATTGAGCAAGTTTTTCTTTGCATAATCAAGCGTCAGACGGAAAGTCTTTTTGCCAGAAGAAGGAGCATCGTACATTGCATCGGTCATAATCTGTTCACAGATAGAACGTAAGCCTCTTGCACCAAGTTTATTCTCTATCGAGGTGTCGACTATGAAATCCAGGACTTCCGGTTCTATCGTAAGCTTGATTCCATCCAGTTCGAACATTTTTTCATACTGACGGATCAATGCATTCTTAGGTTCAGTAAGAATACGCTTCAGAGCATCTCTGTCCAGATGGTCAAGATATGTTATCACAGGCAGACGACCGATTATTTCCGGTATAAGACCATATGAGCGCAGGTCCTGAGCCTCTACATACTTCAGAAGATTGTCCTTATCTATACGGTTCTTGCCAGAAGCGTTGAATCCTATCACCTGAGTATTGAGACGCTGTGCTATCCTGCGCTCTATGCCCTCAAAGGCACCACCGCAGATGAAGAGGATATTCTGGGTATTGACATGAAGGAACTCCTGTTCCGGATGCTTGCGTCCTCCTTGTGGCGGAACATTTACTACACTTCCTTCCAGAAGCTTCAGCATCGCCTGCTGGACACCCTCTCCGGACACATCACGGGTTATCGAAGGGTTATCGCTCTTACGTGCGATCTTGTCGATCTCATCGATGAAGACAATGCCTCGCTCTGCCTTCGCCACATCATAGTCAGCCTCCTGGAGAAGACGCGAAAGAATGCTTTCCACATCCTCTCCGACATAACCGGCCTCTGTAAGGACTGTAGCGTCCACGATAGTGAAAGGAACCTTGAGAAGCTTTGCTATAGTCTTGGCCAGCAAGGTCTTGCCTGTACCTGTAGGACCTACCATCAGGACATTTGACTTCTCGAGTTCAAGTTCATTGTCGTCGGAAAGGTTGTTGTTGAGTCTCTTGTAATGGTTATACACGGCAACGGAAAGGAGCTTCTTTGCCCTGTCCTGCCCTATCACATACTGGTCAAGATATGCATGGATATCCTTCGGCTTATAGTCGCTTTCTACCTTTTCCTTGACAGCAGGAGCTTTCACCTTATCAAGATCGCGTATATAGTCCTGGGCAATCCTGACACAATCGGAACATATGCATGCATCAAGACCCTGCAGCAGAAGGGATACTTCATTCTCTCCCCTGCCGCAGAACATGCAGTATCCTCCGGTACGTTTCTTTTCCTTTGCCATAATGAATTATTTGGTCTTCTTTCTGAGGATCTCGTCTATCATTCCGTATTCAAGAGCCTCCTGTGAAGTCATCCAGAAATCACGGTCACCATCTGCATATATCTTCTCCAGAGGCTGACCGGAATGTTCCGCTATGATCTCATACAGCTCCTTCTTTGTCTTCTCTATCTCCTGTGCAGCGATAAGGATATCAGAAGCCTGTCCCCTTGCACCGCCAAGAGGCTGATGGATCATCACCTTTGAATGCGGTAGCGCAGACCTCTTGCCTTTAGTTCCGGCACAAAGAAGAACTGAACCCATGGACGCTGCCATACCTGTACATATTGTAGCAACGTCAGGCTCGATAAGCTGCATGGTATCATAGATGCCAAGACCTGAAGAAACCACACCACCAGGAGTATTCAGATAAAGAGATATATCGCTCGTACTGTCATTTGAAGCAAGGAAAAGAAGCTGTGCCTGAATGATATTTGCGACATCGTCATCAATAGGGACACCCAAGAAAATGATTCTGTCCATCATCAGACGGCTGAAGACATCCATGGATGCCACATTCAGTTTCCTCTCCTCTATGATGGTAGGATTTATGTACCCGTCCATAACGGATTCATACCTGTGCATTGTCATGGAGCTTATGCGATGCTCCAGTCTTGCGTACTTTTCAAACTCCTTGTTCATATGTCTAAAATAAAAAGACCGGCTTTGCGAGCCGGCCTTCAGTCCATTATTATTTCAACTCGCGGAATTTCTCTACTGAGATCTTCTTCTTCTTAAGTGTCACTACCTCGCGTACGGCATCGAATGTCTTGTCATCCTCCACCTTGTCAAGGATTCTTCTTCCCTGATCCTCCTGTGAAAGGATATTCTTGGCAAATGACTCAAGCTGCTCTTCAGGGACATTGTTCATTCCGTACATTGCGAACTGGTATGCAGCGAAGCCCTTTGCACTTGCAAGAAGGTCAGCCTCCTCTACCTTCACATTGTACTTGTTCATGAGGTAACCGCGTACCATCTGCCACTTGTAGTCAGCGATGAAGAATTCCCAGTCCTTCTCGATGTCCTCCATGGTGAACTTGCCTTCGTTGACAACGAACACCCATCTCTTGAGGAACTTCTCTGCGATCTTCACGTCAGCCTTTGCAAGGAGATAATCCTTTGCATCCTTTCCGAAACGGAAATCAGCCTCCTGTGAATACTCTGCGCGGATCCTTTCCTCTATCTTGGCATCGAACTCGGCCTCTGTCTTCACACCGAAGATCTTCTCGAAAGTCTCCTCGACAAGCGGAGCGTTTACGAAAGTCTTCACGTTCTTTACAGTCATCTTGAACATAGGGTCAAGGTTCGCGAGCTCGTCCTTGTTGACCTTGAGCATAGAAGAACGGTCAGTCTCGTTCTCGAAAGCCTCGTTTACGTTCACATCAAGAACGTCACCAGCCTTGACGCCTACGAATGATGCTCTTGCAGCCTCGGCTACGTTACGCACTGCGACGTAAGTACCCTCAACCTTCATGTCACCCTGCTCGAAGTCAACGATGATGAAGTCCTCCTCCTTTGCTGCCTCGCCTTCTTCAAGCGAACCGTACTGCTTGAGAAGGTTTTCCTTCATCTCCTTCTTCGCAGCCTCTGTTACAGTGATCGTATAGTATGTAACCTCATCCTCCTTTGAAAGCTCGAATGAGATCTCAGGATTCTGTGCGATATCGAACTTGAAAGTGAAGTCATTACCTGCAGTCCACTCTGTCTCTGGCTGATCCTCGCTTGGAAGCGGCTCGCCGAGAACACGGAGATTGTTCTCCTGAATGAAGTTGTTGAGTCCTTCAGCAACCACATCGTTGACTGAATCAACAAGAGCCTGCTGGCCATAGATCTTCTCAACGAGAGACATAGGGACCATTCCCTTTCTGAAACCCTTGATTTCAGCTTTCTTTCTGTAATCGTTCAACTTCTTCTTTCTGCTTTCAGCATAATCCTCGCCAGTCACTGCGAGAGTCAGTTCGAGATTGAGATCATCGATTCTGTTCTGTTCAATTTTCATATCTTTTATCTTTTAATCATTTTTCATGGAAGGATTTCCGCCGATGCGGAATTAGCGCGCAAAAATAAACATTATAAGCGAGAATTCAAAATCGCCGGATCACGCCTTTTTATGCCTTCTGGGATATGCGACGCGAGAATGGTACATCTGCTGCAAATAAGCCTTCATCGTATCCTTCACAGTCGCGATTTCCCTCAAGGACACATCTGCATCCACTAGCTGGCCATCAGATATCTTTCCATCTACAATCCGGTCCACAAGAGCAGAAATGTTCTCCTGAGAATAGTCTTTCAACGACCTTGAAGCAGCCTCCACAGCATCACAGAACATGAGAATGACATGTTCCTTTGTCGTCGGCTTCATGCCGTCATAATAAAAATCCGCCACATCCTCCGGATCGCCGCCTGCATTCAGATAGGTATTAAGGAAATATGCGGTCGGAGTCGTTCCGTGATGGGTCCTTATGAAATCGATGATGATTTCCGGAAGACCATGCTTCTGTGCCAATGCCACTCCGTCGGACACATGCCTGATGATCTCATGTGCACTCTCCTTAGGAGTCAGTTCCGCGTGATATCTTACTCCCGGAGTCTCGTTCTCTGTAAAGCATTGCGGATTGGCTATCTTACCGACATCATGGTATAGGGCGGCAGTACGTATCAAAGGCACATTCGCATCAACAGATCTGGCTACCGCATCAGCAAGATTCATAACCTGAAGCGAGTGCTGGAAAGTGCCTGGAGCCTTGTCAGCGAGCATACGGAGAAGCGGATTGCTGGTATCGCTCAATTCCACAAGCTTTGATGTCGACACCAATCTGAAAATCTTCTCGAACAGATAGATCAGAGGATATCCGGCGACAGAGAGCACAGCACCCAAGGCAATGTCCAGGATGGTACGGTAATCTGTCAAGGACATTCCTTCGACAAGACGGAAGGCGATCCACACCATGACCATTACGACAAACAGGATGAATGCCGTAACAAACTGAAGCCATCCCTTGTTGAAATATTCGAACACAAGAATGCCTACGGTACCTGCAACCAGATAGATGACAAAGAGCTCCATTCCGTTAGGAGCCATTATCAGCATCGGAAGAAGTGAGATGAAGTATACCGAGAACACCATTCTTCTCGAGAAGAACGCTATCTGATAGAAGACTATCAGAAGGAAAGGCATCATATAGAAAAGTCCGGGATCGGTACGTGCCACGAACGATGAACCCACTGCAGAAAGCAGGAACACCATAAGCAGATAAAGGTACTTGTTATACTCTTCGAATATACTGCTGTTGCAGTAATATATAGCCAGGAAAAGAAGAAGTACAAGAAAGAAAGAAATCAGCACATTGCCCGTCCACTGAAGAGGGCGAGGGCCCTTGTACCCCACATTCTCATCAAACTCAGCCTTGTATGAATTAAGGAGCTGTTCAATCTCCGCTGTCACGATCTCCCCTTCGGAAACTATTACAAGTCCGGAACGGCCCACACCTTGAGTACGTGATATGTGGTCGAAGCTTTCATCATGGACCAGATCGGTAGTCTGCTGGTCAAACACAAGATTCGGCTCGATCATCCGGTCCAGACCAGTAGCGGCATATATGGAGTCCACATCATATCCAGTACATGCCTCGGTGACCCTGTGTTTCAGCATGCGGTATGCATGATCCATCGTATACACTTCACTTACAGGCACCTTTACTGCACGCCTGTCCTTCTGGACATAAACGACAGCATCCTGCTCAAAAGAGGTAGAAGCGGACAGCACGCCTACGGAATATATGTCAGACAATGCCTCTCCTACCGCAAGTCGAAGCGTATCCATATCTCCGAAGTCCATCACAGACAGTATATCCGAACTTCTGGAGGCCACCTTCGCATCGTAACGATAGTAAGGTATGACTCTGGAACCGGCGTTCTCCAGTTCACGCTGGTACTGCTCTTCTGTCTTTAGAATAGGGAAATCAAATTGCGCTATAAGCGTCTCGTACTGCCACGGCGAACCCTTCCTATAGTCATAGCCGAACCTTGAACTCCTCGGCATAAGGAATACAAGAAGCATGAAAATAAGTATCAGAGGCAGATAGACCTTGAACTTTTCAGGGAAATTGATCTTCTCCATAATAAAACTGACTTGCCGCCCGAAGGCGGCAAAAACTATGCATCAATATTTGCGTAATGTGCGTTCTGCTCGATGAACTCTCTGCGCGGCGGCACATCGTCTCCCATGAGCATCGAGAATGTACGCTCGGCCTCAGCCGCATTCTCGATGGTTATCTGACGAAGGAGTCGCCTCTCAGGGTCCATTGTAGTGCTCTGCAGCTGCTCGGCGCTCATCTCTCCGAGACCCTTGTAACGCTGTACAAAGACTCCCTTCTCCGATCCCTTGCCAAGCTGGAGGGTCGCCTCCTTGCGCTGCTGCTCCGTCCAGCAGTAGATCTCTTCCTTACCCTTCTTCACAAGATAGAGAGGAGGAGTGGCAAGATATACGTATCCGTTCTTGATAAGGTCGATCATATAGCGGAAGAAGAATGTCAGGATAAGTGTAGCGATATGGCTGCCGTCGACGTCGGCATCGGTCATGATGATGACCTTGTGGTAGCGGAGCTTGCTCAGGTTAAGTGCCTTGCTGTCCTCTTCCGTACCTACCGTCACACCGAGGGCAGTATAGATGTTGCGGATCTCCTCACTCTCGAACACCCTGTGCTCCATAGCCTTCTCCACATTGAGGATCTTGCCTCGGAGAGGAAGGATAGCCTGTGTGATACGGTCACGTCCCTGCTTTGCAGTACCGCCTGCAGAGTCTCCCTCGACGAGGAAGAGTTCGCACTCCTCAGGCTTTCTTGACGAGCAGTCAGCAAGCTTGCCAGGCATGCCGGCGCCTGACATCACTGTCTTTCTCTGCACCATCTCACGTGCCTTGCGGGCAGCATGACGGGCAGTTGCAGCGAGAATAACCTTCTCGACGATCATTCTTGCCTCCTTCGGATTCTCCTCAAGATACTGCTCGAGCGCGGCTGCAGTAGCCTGCGAAACCGCAGAGACAACCTCACCGTTACCAAGCTTGGTCTTGGTCTGACCCTCGAACTGCGGTTCTGCAACCTTTACGGAAACAACTGCAGTAAGACCTTCGCGGAAGTCATCCGCGGCAAGGTCGAACTTCAGCTTTGCAAGCATGCCCTGCTTGTCGGCGTAGCTCTTAAGGGTTCTGGTAAGACCCATCTTGAAACCCTGAAGGTGAGTACCGCCCTCGATGGTGTTGATGTTGTTTACGTATGAGTATATCTTCTCAGTATAGCTTGTGTTGTACTGGAGAGCTATCTCGATAGGGATTATCTTGTCTGTCTCAAGGTAGATAGGAGCCTCGATGAGCTTCTCGGCACCGCCGTCAAGATAATCCACGAACTCGCGGAGACCTTCCTTCGAATAGAAGACATCGCTTCTGTAGTGCGAAGTCTCAAGCTCGTTTCCGTTCTCATCCATATCCTGGATAAGGTTTCTCTTATCGGTAAGGGACAGGTGGATACCCTTGTTAAGGTATGCAAGCTCGCGAAGACGTGCTGCAAGGGTATCGTATTTATATATCTGGGTTACCTGGAAAATTTCAGGATCAGGATGGAAAGTAACGATTGTACCGGTATCCTCAGCCTCGCCCACAACCTCAACCGGCTTGTATGGCTTACCCTGCGAATACTCCTGTACGAAAACCTTTCCTTCGCGGTGGATCTCCGCCTTGAGATAGTCAGAAAGGGCGTTCACGCAGGATACACCGACACCATGGAGACCGCCGGAAACCTTGTAGCTGTCCTTGCTGAACTTACCGCCGGCATGGAGGACTGTAAGAACCACCTCGAGAGCCGAACGGTTCTCCTTCTCATGCATGCCTGTAGGGATACCTCGTCCGTTATCCTTTACAGTGATCGAATTATCTTCGTTGATCGATACTTCAATATGAGAACAGTAGCCGGCAAGAGCCTCGTCAATACTGTTGTCAACTACCTCATATACAAGATGATGGAGACCTCTTTCGCCCACATCACCGATATACATCGAAGGCCTCTTTCTTACGGCCTCAAGACCCTCCAGGACCTGAATACTGTTCGCGGAATACTGCTCCGCAGAAGCATTGTTGATTACCTCTTCGCTCATTATATGAAAATTACTTTTATTGTCTTTTTAATTGTCTGAAACAAACGGACAAATTTAGTAATTTTTATTGGAAAACCTACAGTTTGAGGCAGATTCCGAGAGTGAAATACGGATCATTCAGAGCATATGCCGGATTGCGTTGGACAGTCATACCCAGGAGGTTTCCTCCCTTGGCCCAGAACGACAGGCCACGGCTTGTGACATACTCAAGTGACACTCCCAGATCGGCATATCCAGGTATGATGACAGAGTTTTCTCCGCCAGTCCTCAAGGTCGAGAAGTCACAGTTCACGCCGGCATAGATACGCTCCCTGTAATTGTACATGAAGGACACGTCACCAGTCAAGGCAGCAGGCTTGAGACACAAGCTGCCGGAATCAAATGCATCGCCATAAGCATCAGTATAAGTGACACCTCCCTCCGAAGAGAATCTTTCGCTCATCCACATCCATCTGAAAGTCGCAAAAGCTTTCTTATAAGGTGCATATTCCAGACCTGGGATAACTGATGACTGACCATAGCCATGCAATCCTACTACATAAACCGCATCAAGCATGCCTGCCGCATAATCAGTATATCCGCCATAAACCGTATAGCTGAAATGCTTTCCTATTCTTCCGTCAAATCCAGCAGAAGCTGAAACTCTTTCCACGGAAATTCCCATCTTCCAACCGAACACCTCATCATCCTTGTCCATATAGTCGGGATAAGTAGTGATCATACCCGGATGGGAAAGTTCCGCATGATGGTTCCTTGCGAGGATAGAAGAGTACGAATTCACCTTAGGGCCACCGGTCATATTTGCGAACATAGACAGGAATTCAGGGAAGATATTAAGCTTGATGTTCACGTCCGGATAAATATACTGGTTCTTTGCAGGAACCGTAAAGCCGGCAATTGTCGTATCCACGATATAGGCCGCAAGCTTAGCACCAAGATCCGCCTGAAGAATACCCTTGCGATAGACATAACCTGCCGTGAGATAGAGATCTGAAGCTACGTTCTCAACATATCCCGTATATCCGTCCAGAGACATGCCCGCAGTCACGCGTACGGCACTGTTCTTCTTCAGACCCATACGGATCTTCATGTCCACATCAAGATTATTCTCCCCGATGAAGTCCGACTCTCCTGAATTGCCTGTAGACGAATCCGCTC
Source organism: Candidatus Cryptobacteroides sp. (assembly GCA_045586745.1). Lineage (GTDB taxonomy): Bacteria > Bacteroidota > Bacteroidia > Bacteroidales > UBA932 > Cryptobacteroides. Next base: position 11,281 of record JAZNAW010000054.1, on the reverse strand, counting down.
CATATCTGTAATCCGCAGAAAAACCGTACATGAAATCGGAAATGCCTGTATCCTTTGACGCAACCTCGAACGACACGTCTGCGGCATTATACCCCCTTTTCCAGAGCCTGTCCTTCTGATGGAGTCCATAGTAACCCGCATCAAGAAGAGCCTCTCCATTATACCAGTCGTATGACATGGAGACGCCTGCATCAGATGCAAGGTCATATCCCTTCCACTTGTCATCCAAGGCGTTTATGACGTAATCATCACCTGCACTGACCGTATTATAGTTACCGATAAACGACCTGTGGTCAGCATACACATCGAGGGAGAACGAATCGTCCCTGAACTTCGGAGACCACACGAGATCCAGCTCAGGACGCAGCTGATAACCTGCACCGGCACGAAGGTAGAATCTGCCGGCATCATCTGTCGAAACCGAAGGTTTCATGGACAGAAGATACGGGCTGAACTCATATGAGCCCTTGTATGGACGGTCAAATACCGAATAGTCGAAATCAAGGTCAAAACGCATCACGGAATCCGGAACTGACATCTCAAGCGCAGGCTTATGCACCTCCATCAGCTTACCCTCATATGCACGATCCACTACTACAGTAGGGTCCAGATTCTGGGCCGACGCCTTGCCGATGAAGGCAAGGGAGGCCAATACGGTCAACAAAATATATGTATTCTTCATATTCATCTCACAAATTATTGAACAGCAACAGATTCCATCTTATCCAGACGCATCTTGACATTGTCCAGGACATCATCATCGGCTCCTGACGGCTCGTATCCGTCCCTGACGCTCTCGAACGTAGCCTTCGCCTGCTCCATCTCATCCCTCTCCGCAAACGAATCACCAAGAACGATAAAGCTCTTCGCAAGCCAGTAGACCTGGTCTGACTCTGCATCCGCAAAGGCATATACCTTTGTCTCGACATCCTCGAATGCACCTCTGTCATAGCAGTCCTGGATAAGCAGATACGCAGACTCTGCACCATAAGGGTTGGTCACATCCTCCGCCAGACGGGCCATTACCTTGAACGCCTCCTCTCTTCGGCTTGTAGCAAGGTAAGACTTAGCCTTGATGTATTCCGCCTCTGTCTTGAGGGCATCGTCCGAACGGGTGTCATAGATGACATGCTCGGCACTCTCAAGAGCCTTCGCCCAGTCATGACCGCGGTAAGCTGACCTCATCATACCGGTCATAGCCACAAACTTATTGTTTTCAAGAAGGGCTGACGCGAAGAGCGACGAGTAACCGCCATAAGCATCCTCCCACTTTTCAAGCTTGTATGAAATATTCGAGAAATTCAGCATTGAAATCTCGACGAATGAACCTTCTCCACCTTCGATAACCTTCCTGTAGCCGTCGCATGCCTGCTCGAACTTACCGAGGTTCTTATACGACTCGGCCATATAGAAATCAGCCTTGTATCCGTGTCTTCCTCCAGGATACTTGTCAAGATAAGACTGAAGGGAAACAAGAGCGCGCTCGTAATTGTCCGAAAGGAAGATCTGCTCCGCTGAATTGAAGATCATGTCCTCCTTCTCGTCTGCAGTCTTTGTTGCGCCCTTTCCGATGGTCTCGATATATGCGATATACTCTTCTGGCTCGTTCTTGGTCTGATAGATGGACTCTATGGCAGCGAGGGCATCCTCCGCATAACCAGACAGAGGCATCTTCTCCACAACAGTCTTGTAATAGCCCAGAGCGTCGTTGAACTGGGACTGATTTCTGGAGATTGAGCCCATCTCTATATACGCCTGAGCCACGAAAGTGCTGTCCTTCACGGTATCCGCAAGCCTGTTGAAGCACATGAAGGCATTGTCGTCCTCCTCGCGCACGGCATATGTACGTCCGAGCTCGAAGAGAGCCTCCGGATAGAACTTCGAAGACGGAGAAGCCTCCAGCACATTCGACAGGATCTCGATCTTGCGTGCAGGATTCTTGTCAAGTCCATATGAAAGCGCTGCCTGATAGTACGGATAGATGTCATTGACATTGAAATAGTCCTTCATCACCTGGTCATAACCCGCAGCTGCTGCCTTGTAGTCTGCTCGGATGAAATGGCAGTCCGCCCTTCTCTCCATCGCATCCTTTCTGTACTTCACTGAACTCTCACCCAGGTACTCGCCAAACCATTTTGCCGCTGAAGGATAGTCATTCTCCTTGAAGAAGCAGTAGGCTATGTTGTACGAAATCTGGTACGACTCCGCGCGACCGTATAGAGCGGAAGTATTGTATAGATCCATGAAGATCTCACGAGCTTCCCTGTACTGGTCGTTCCTGTAGTATGACTCCGCAAGCCAGAAGCGTGTAAGCTGATTGAACCTGCTTTCCTTTTCCGAATAATATGCAGCTACCTTGAGACATGGAATCGCCATTCTGTATGAACCGTTCGATATCAGCTGTCCGGCCCTGAGGAAGTTAGCCTTCATGTAGTTGTTCCTCATGTCGTCATCCAGATCGTCGATCTTGTCATACGCATTGATCGCACTCTCATAATCCCTCTCATGAAGGGCAGCCACTGCGATGTAACTGTTTATCCTGTCTCCGCTCTTGCGGTCCGGATACCTTTTCAGGTAGTCCTGGAAGACTGATGTATCGCTGTTAAGGTCGAAGGCAAGCTTTGCCCAGTTGAAGAACGCATCCTCCGAGATGTTCTCGTCAAACGAAAGCTGCGAAGACTCCCTGAAGGCAGACATTGCAGCCACCTTGTTCTTTGTCTGGATATAGCTGTAAGCCATGTGGTAGTTTGCGATCTGGCCTATCGAGTCACGCTTCTCACCCATCATTGAATATGCATCGATCGCTCCCCTGTAGTCCTCGACTGCATAAAGCACGGAACCCTGGAAGAACCAGTCTGTCCTTGACTTCGGCTGACCGCCTCCCCGGGTGTTCAGCTCGAGATAGCGGCGCGCATTGTCGGCATCACCAAGTACAAGCCATGACTCTGAAATGATTCTTGCAAGATGAGGCTTGCGCTCGTCAGGAACCGCCTCATACATTGCATCGCCGTTCTCCGTCACATACTTATGGTCACCCAGCATGAAGCGGCTCTCCATGATGTAATAGCTTGACATCTGCGCAAATCTTGAGTCCTTCCTTGCCTTTTCAAACCAGTCGATGGCACTTGAAAAATCTTTTTGGACATAATTTATGTAACCCAGAGCATAACGCGAAGGGGCATGATAGTCGGAAACCTGACTCCTCTCGACTTCCGCAAAATTTGCCTTTGCAGACTCGAGGTCTCTGTTTTCAAGGTCGCAGTATGCCTTGCGGAACAGATACTCCACACGCTGGCCCTTGTAAAGCCTCTTTACATCGATATCCGCAAGAACCTCACCCGCAGCCTTGTAATCCTGTCTGTCGAAAAGGTTCATTGCATGATGCCACTTGATCTGCGGCACATGTACCGAATGAGGATTTCCTGCGATGAAGAGCTCCATCATGGTCTCATATCCGGGAATCTCCGAACGGACCTGGCTCAAGACCGAGAAGCCCTCCGGATCAGACGACGCCGAAACCTCCGACATACGGTCGGAAAGCGTACGGGCACGGCTGTACATGGCATTGTCATATAATCTGAAGGCATCCCTGAATTCCTGATGCCCGAAACCTTCATGAATATTCTGCGCCGCCATGTCAGAGACCGACATAAAGGTCAGAAGCAGAGCGGCTGATATAAACGAAACAATTCTCATCCTATTAATACGTTTCTCCAAATAATAATTTACAAATTTAACCATTTTCCACTATATTTGTGTGTTTGTAACTCATTTTTTGGACATGGAAGAGAAGACTCCCATAATTTCATTCAGAAACGCCGACATCATCAACGGCGAGGCCACTGTAATCTATGACTTCAGCATGGATGTATACCCGGGCGACTTCGTATACATCGTGGGAAAGGTAGGAACAGGCAAGACATCCATCATAAGGACAATCATAGCTGAAAACCCTCTCCACAAAGGTCAGGGAAAGGCATGCGGATTCGAGCTTAAGGACATCAGGGACAAGGACATACCTTATCTCAGAAGAAAGATGGGCGTCGTCTTCCAGGATTTCCAGCTGCTGATGGACAGAAGCGTGGAGGACAACCTTCTATTCGTGCTGGAGGCGACCGGATGGAAGGATGTGGAACAGATGAAGAAAAGGATCACATCCGTACTGGAAGCCGTCGGAATGGAGCTCAAGAGACACAAGATGCCTCATCAGCTCTCAGGCGGCGAGCAGCAGCGTATCGCAATAGCAAGATCACTCCTGAACGAACCTCAGGTCATAATCGCGGACGAGCCGACCGGAAACCTTGACAACGAGACTGCTGACGGCATCATGAAGCTTCTCACCGGCATCAACAGGGAGAAGGGAACCGCCGTGGTGATGGTCACGCACAACAGACAGATTTTCGAGAAATACCCCGGCCGCGTCATGGTCTGCAAGGACGAGACATGCTGCGAGCAGGATCCTGACGAAGCGATCGACCTGGAGCTGACGATCTGATGGAAACCAAGGAACTATATCATAAAGTGACGCAGTGGTTCTCGGCAAACATGGAAACTGCCGAGACCGAACTGCATTACGACACCCCTTTCCACCTGCTGATCGCAGTCATCCTCTCGGCACAATGCACAGACAAGAGAGTGAACATGCATACCCCGCAGATCTTTGCGCGTTTCCCTCAACCGGAAGACCTTGCATCGGCATCATTCGAAGAAGTATACGGACTCATCAAGTCCATCTCATTCCCTAACAACAAGGCCAGGCATCTTATCGGAATGGCATCCAGGCTGGTTTCTGACTTCGACAGTAAGGTACCATCGGAACCGGAACTGCTGGAAACGCTTCCTGGAGTAGGACGCAAGACTGCAAACGTCATAGCATCAGTAATATATGACAAGCCTGTGATCGCAGTCGACACCCATGTCTTCCGCGTATCGCGACGCATAGGACTTTCGGAAGGGACGACTGTAGAGGCAGTCGAGCGCGACCTTACAGCCGGCTTTGCACCTGAACTCAGGCCCAAGGCGCACCACTGGCTGATCCTGCACGGAAGATATGTATGCACAGCCCGCAAGCCTAAATGCGAAGCCTGCGGACTTCAGGACATATGCAGAGAGTTTCTGCTCAACAATGTCAAGGTATGACAGACTCCCCTTTCACGAACCCGTTCAGATATATACCGCATCCTCTTGTAAGGAGAGCAGGGCTTGAGGTCATCGACAGGCTTGACCGGATGATTGCTTCCGGCACGCTTCCGCCAGAGGTCGCAAAGGGATTCTCCGATGGGAAGATGCTGGGAGTCCTCGTGTGCAGGGAGACATGTCTGGCGGCATTTTCAGGTTCCGTGGGCGGCACTTGCATCGTAGAAGGATTTGTTCCTCCCATATATGACCTCACCAGACCTGACGGCTACTACAGAGAGCGTGAGGCTGAGATTTCAACCCTGACATCACAGATAATGGAGATGAATCTTCATGAGGAAGTGAGTTTGCGTAACTCGTTATATAATGAGATGGAGGTGGAAATCCACGGACTCAAGATGCGTAAGAAAAATGCGAAGAGCATCGGTGAGAGCCAGTTTGCAAGCGGAGAAATCAGAAGGGCGAAAGACAGATGGAAGGAAAGGATTGCGGAAGCTGAAGAGGCTGTTTCCAAGAAGCAGAAGAGGATCGACACCTTAAAGACACAGCGCGTTGCCATGTCTGACGAGCTCCAGAGATGGATATTCAGTCAGTATGTCGTCCACAACGCATCGGGAGAGCATGCTTCTATCCTGGAGGTCTTCGGGCAGAAGGGCCTTGTTCCTCCAGGGGGTACCGGAGACTGCGCTGCTCCCAAACTTCTGAACCATGCCTTCAGAAACGGTCTGACTCCAGTTGCCATGGGAGAGTTCTGGTACGGAAAATCGCCGGCAACAGTAGTCCGTACACACGGCCATTTCTACCCCTCATGCACCTCCAAATGCGGTCCGCTTCTTTCATATATGCTGAAGGGGTTGACGTCTCCCGATGAGCCGGATGTAAATACTAAATCCCTCCCAACTTCGTTGGGCCCCTCCCGTTCACATGGCCACGGGCGGCCACTGCTTTTCCATCCCGACCACAATGAGATTAATATTTCCAGAGCGGATGTAATATATGAGGACAAGGAGATTGTCGCTGCGAGCAAGCCGTCGGGAATGCCGTCGGTTCCGGGACTTGACGGACGCGTCTCTCTTCAGGAAGCCCTGGAGAAAGAACTTGGAATCAACCTTTATGCGGTCCACCGTCTGGACATGGACACATCAGGCATAATCATCTACGCCAAGACGCGAGAATCAGAGGTCAATCTGATGAAACAGTTTGAAGAACACACCATCAGGAAGACATACATGGCAAGACTCTGCCCGGCTGACAGTAACAGATTCGCCGGAAAGGTCCGCGAACTTACAACCGGAGACAAGGGCACGATAGAACTGCCGCTGGGTCCTGACTATGACGAAAGACCTCGTCAGAAGGTCGACAGGTCGCAGGGCAAGGAGGCATTGACAATATACGAAGTAGTATCCGTCAACGAGGATGGTACGACAGACATCCTTTTCTACCCTCATACAGGACGCACCCACCAGCTGCGTGTACATTCAGCCCATATCCTGGGCCTGGGTAGACCGATTCTCGGAGACCTCCTGTATGGCGGCTGCCAAAACGCTTGTTCATACAGCTCAAAGGGTCAGGCAGCACCTGGTCCAGCTATCTCCGGACAAATGGCGGAGCGCCTGCACCTTCACGCCTTTAGCATAACCTTCAGGCATCCCTCAACAAGCGAAACGCTCACTATCGACACCTGCGAAAATTCCTACATCTGAGTTGACGAAACCCGTCAATAGCTGTCCTGAGTGACTCATCCCCATCACTCAAGACAAGTCACTTTCACATATACCATTAAGCAGCAACACCTTATACAGCACATCCCTGTCTTGAGTGACGGAGTAATGTCACTCAGGACAGGGATAATTCTGACTATCTCCTGATACGAAGATGTTATCGGACAGGAGTGATTACAATTGTACGTTCGTAGTTTGTCGGATAAGCCTTATATCCTGCAAGAATACCACGTGAGGTATCACCTACTCCCGTATCTGCATAATTAAGATTCAATGTGATGCTGCCGGATCTTTCGAGCTGATATATATAAACGGCTCTGGTCAGATTTTCAGTCGTAAACGGATACGCATTAAAACCGAAAGGCTCATTCATGCTGAAACTCAGACCCTTACCCGAATCATCGGTAAACGAAACCCTGCGACAATCCATTCTAAGGCCATAATCTTGAGGCAAGAGATAAGGCTCATACATCTGATCCACAGTAGAAGCCCACTCACCCATCCTGTATCCGCTCTTTCTATCCGGATAAGAAGCCTGTGGTCCACGTCCATACCAATCGACATTATCAAATGAGGCATCAAGAGTCATTGTCACTCCCACACGTGGCAGCCATGCAGGCATATCACCTTCAGGATAAAGATTATGCTTTACGGTAACTGTTCCGTCAGCATCGATTCTCCATGAGAATATACTTTCCATTCCGATTCTCTTACGTCCCATCACGTATGCATCCAGCTGGGTCAATGTATCGTTCGAACCTCCGAAAAGCACAAGTTCACGGACGTCTATGTAAACCGAATCATCCTCAGCATGTGGCCTGACATAAACAGGAATCCAGTTAAGGTATTCAAGTCCTGCAGAATAGTAAACCGCAGCGATGACAGAACTATGTCCCACTGCACCGTATCCTGGCTGGGCATTTGAAAGAGCCGAACCTGCACTCCATGAATTCCAGCCGTCAAGTTCATTTGCCAAAGGAGCTCTCCAGAGGTTAAGTCTGATCGGTGACGAAAGCACCTGCTTTCCATCGATAATCATCGATTCCAAAGCACCACTGAGAGCATTGAAAACATACGAGAAGCCTTCACCAGATGCGATGATCTTTCCATCCTTCTTCTCCATAATCACCTTGCCCTCTGGTTTAGGAGTCGGAACCGCCGGAAGATTCCACTCATCGAGTTCGAACTGCTCCCAAGCGATTTCATGACCTGCGTCAGCCCATATCTCAGTATCACCCAGACATGCACTGATTGTCAGACGATATTCCTTGCCAGGTACTATCTCCGGCTTCTTATAAGGAACATGTACTGTCACAGTCTCCTGAGGTTCGATATCAAGATTCAAATCACCTGAAGCGATTGTTTCACCATCAGCAGTCAGAATCCATGATGTCTTATATTGGGAAGCATTGGAGAAGAAATTCCTGTTGCGGATCTGCACAAGTCCGGTACGGCTGTCCATCAACTGGAAACGGAGAGGCTGCATACTCTTCTTCATCTGCCACATTTCAGGCTGCGGTACACGATCAGGCCATATGCTTCCGTATGTACGGGCACCTGCACCATATGAATAGTATGTACCTTCATTGATCTCCTCTTCAAAGTCGAGCCAAAGAACCGCATCTGACGGATTGAAGCCATCTGAAGGGGTTACAGCAGAAGCAAAGATTCCGACATTGTCAACCAAAGCATCTATGATATATTCGCTTATATCCTGACCATGCTTCTCCTCATTACGTCCTACACAGATAGAGAACGGAAGATTACGGATGGCTCCTGAAGCTTCACCGGAAGCGACTTCTGCCCCATCTATATATACCTTCATGGATGAACCGTCATATACAGCTGTGACATTATGCCACTTTCCTTCCCAGTCAGAAGGAAGGTTTCCACTGATTGTCAACACTTTACCATTATCAAGATAGAATTCTATCATGTCACCGTGCTGTCTGAGACCGAACTGGCGGTTACCCTTTGTTATCATATAGCCACCACTGCGGCTGAAGTGTCCCGGGAGGATATCAAGAGTCAAGGTAAGACGGTCACCACTGATTTCAACATTGTCTGCCCTATATACCTGCACCCACTGATCGACCGGTCCGAGATCTATCGCCTTGCCGGTTGCGCCAGGTACCAGCTTCGCATTACCCATGATATCAGCTCTTGTACCATATGGGGACTTATCGACAAGTCTTCTGACCGGTTCAGTAATTCCAGGGCTGACATAATCCCATAACGCACCACCGAGCAGAGAAGGATGTTCATCTATTTCACGCCAGAAATCATCAAGGAGAGCACCACCATTGCCGGCAACCGACATATACTCATCCATAAATGAAGGGCGCTTGTCGGAAAGATCCATTCCATATGATATCTCATGCTCCATAGGAATAGGATAACGAGGTCCGACAATATCTTCAGCTGCATGCTTAGGGGCATTTCCACCATACATCCAGTATCTTGTCGGATCATACTTACGTCCTTCCTTAACCACCTCGGTGATGTTAGGGCCCTCACCGCTTTCGTTACCTGCACTCCAGAAAAGGACACAAGCATGATTTCTGTCACGCAACACCATCTTGCGCACTCTTTCATGATACATCGGAATGAAATCCGGAACATTTGAAATATATTCTGTTGCATGAGCTTCCACGCCAGCCTCGTCAATTATATAGAGGCCATACTCATCAGCCAGATCAAGATATTCGTTTACCGGAGGATAATGCGAGGTACGGACCGCATTGAAATTGAACTGCTTAAGCAGCTCCATATCCTTACGTATGGTAGCCTCGTCCATCGCATGACCTAGCTCCGGATGCTGCATATGGGTACATTGAGCATTAACCTTTATCGGCTCACCATTCAGATAGAAGACTCCGTCGATGATTTCGGTCTTCTTGAAACCGATTCTCTTTGTAACCTCATCAACGATCTTTCCCTCTGCATCCCTAAGAGTCATCTTGATGTCATAAAGGTCCGGAGTTTCTGCGGTCCATTTCTTAGGAGCAGCAACCTTTGCCTTGAAGTCCACAAGAGTATTTCCGCCGGCAGGAGCTGCAACATTCTGCTGCATCAATGCAACCTGCTTTCCCTTATATGAGACTTCAGCAGCCAGAGTATAGTCTGAAAACGGCACATCATATGCTTTAAGATCGACCTTAAGGCTTAAATCCGAATCAGTAAACGACTTATCAAAATCGGTAATCACCTGCCAATCCCATATGCGCGCCTGAGGAGTTGCAAAGACAGTCACATCATCAAAGATTCCGGCAAGTCGCCAGTAATCCTGACCCTCCATATAAAAGCCATCACTGTATTTGAGAACAAGAACTGCAACTGTATTACGGCCAGGCTTCACATATTTGGTTATATCATACTCTGCCGGCTCCTGGGCTCCTTCATTATATCCGACTTCCTGCCCGTTCACCCATACAAAAGATGCAGAAGCGACCTTTTCAAACCTGATGAATATCCTGTCCCCTTTCCATGAAGACGGGACATTGAAAGTTGTCCTGTAGGCACCGGTAGGGTTGTAGTCCATCGGAACTTCCGGAACTGTGACACTGAAAGGCACCTCCGGACGAGTCTGTCCGGAATTCGGTCTACGTCTAGGATTATACAGATCCGCTGCTGGCATCATGTTGTTTGGAAAAGGAGCCGACACATTACGGAACAATGCCTGGCCGAAGCCATGCATCTCCCAGTTTGACGGCACTTCAATCTCATTCCACTTGCGGTCATTGAAATCCTTACGGTAAAAATCATCCGGTATTCCAGCGGGATTATCGCTATAGAAGAACTTCCAGTTTCCATTCAGAGAAACATTAGTTTCCGGAACATGAAAAGCACGACCTTCTTCCTGATTGAGTTCAAACACAGAAAGGTTTTCCACATAATAGGAAAGATCCTCCATGAAAGGTTTCTCCTGTGCTTCAGCTAAAGAAAAACAGAAGACAAGGAGGAAGAAAACTAAGGCTTTGAATCTCATAGTTATAGTGTTATTGTTTTTATTACGCAAACATAATAAAAAAAGACGATCCGTCATATGCGAATCGTCTTTTACCATATGTCTTGGAAGAATTACTTCTTCTTTGCGTATCTCTGATAGAATTTGTCAACGCGACCTGCTGTATCGACGAGCTTCATCTTACCAGTGTAGAATGGGTGAGAAGTGTTAGAAATCTCAAGCTTAACTACAGGGTACTCAACGCCCTCGATCTCGATTGTCTCCTTTGTGTTCGCGCATGAGCGGGTGATGAACACAACATCGTTTGACATATCCTTGAAAGCTACAAGACGGTAGGTTTCGGGATGTATACCTTTCTTCATAACGTTATAAAAAATTAGTTAACTATTTTTGCGCGGCAAATGTACAGCGTTTTTCTCAAAACTCCAACACTTTATGATATTTTTCTTCAAATAAT
>JAZNAW010000053.1:0-22745 GCA_045586745.1 Candidatus Cryptobacteroides sp. | reverse complement strand
GCAAGCGTCTGCACATGTTCCACAGTCGATGCATACGTTAGGGTCGATCTTGTAGATATCACCTTCTGAAATTGCGCCTGTAGGGCACTCTGCCATGCATGATCCGCATGCTGCGCAGTCTTCTGTAATTCTGTAAGCCATGTTATTATCCTTTTAAAGTTAGTATTGCCAATACATTTTCAATGCCGATGAGGCATTTGCTATGCAAATTTAGTGATTAATTTCAATATTCAAAGAGAGAGATAGCCCGATTTATGCTATCTTTGTATTGTTTGGTATCAATCGGCTATATGATGAAGAGATTATTCACGACATTCGCTGCAGCATTAATGCTTTCATGCTTCGCAATGCAGGCACAGGAAAAGATTACAGACGGCCTCGAGATAGACAAGTTTGTACATAATTTCGGAGATATCCTCTGGGACAGCGGTCCTGTATCATGTACATTCACATTGACCAACACGGGAAACAAGCCTGTCGTGATATACAATGTCACGACTACATGCGGATGTACCAACGTCGATTGGACCAAGGAGCCTATCCGTCCGGGAAAGACCGGCACCGTATCCGTGACATATTCAAACGACGAAGGTCCTTATCCTTTCGACAAGAGTCTTACAATGTACCTTTCAGAGTTGAAGAAGCCTGTGATCCTCAAGCTTCGTGGTGTTTCCCTGGATAGTATAAGACCGTTGGAAGAACTATACCCTGTTTCTTACGGAAGTTTCGGACTCAAGGAGAATATCAACAAATGTGGCAATATGGATCAGAACGGACAGAAGAGCGAGTCTGTCATGGTAGCCAATCTGTCTGACTCCCCTATGACAGTATCATTCACGGATATTTCCAAGAATCTTAAGCTATCTGTCTCGCCAAACCCTATTCCTGCAAGAAGCACAGCTGAACTCACATATACTATAACTGCAGACCGTTCTCTCTGGGGAAAGAATTATTATTGGGCTGTCCCTGTCGTTAACGGCAAGACATACACCAATAGCGAAGGAGACAAGAAGATCGGCTTCTGGGCATTCACAAGAGAGGATTTCAGCGGTGTGACTGCCGATCAGAAACGTAACGGCCCGAGACCGACCTTCAAGGAAAGCACATATTCATTCGGCAAGGTCAGACAAGGCCAGAAGGTTACCGCATCATACACTTTCAAGAATGACGGCAAGGCACCGTTCAAGGTCTATAAGGTCGATGCTGATGCAAACATCTCCTGCACAGGAGTTCCTGAAGCGGCAGCCGGTGAGTCTGTCACATTCAAGATTGAACTTGACACCACTGATATGCCTAAGGGTGAGTCGCTTACAATCGTCACTCTTACCACAAACTCCCCTCTCAGGCCTATAGTCAACCTTTTCATAGCCGGATTTATCGAATGATGATTGAAATAATAACTGAGGCGCTGAAGAATGCAGTCCTGATCACTGGGCTGGTGGTGGTGATGATGATGATGATCGAATCGCTGAACATCGAGTCGAAAGGGATGGTGTTCAAGGGATTGAAGAAGACCAGATTCGGTCAGGTGGTTGTAGCCTCGTTGCTCGGTTCCATCCCCGGATGCATGGGTGGTTTCGCCACAGTATCCTTGTATACCCACCGCATGTTCAGTTTCGGAGCCCTGGTCGCGATGATGATTGCGTCATCAGGCGACGAGGCGTTCATCATGCTGGCTATGATTCCGCATCAGGCTCTGATTCTCTTTGCGGTGCTTCTTATTCTGGCCGTTCTGGTCGGAGTGGCAGTGGATTTCTTCCATGACCGGATCCACTCCAAGACATGTGCCAAGCACGACCATTCCGATTGCGGAGCTGAGACTGACTGCCATGACGGCTACATGGTTCATGCATCGGATTCAATACCCGGCAAAAGACATTACGGATGGAAACGCATCCTGATGTTTGCTGGACTTACCATATTCATAGCGGCTCTCGCTACAGGTCATCTCGGTCATGACCATAACTCACACGAACATAGTTCACATGAACATTCTGAGCTGTCCGTGGCCTCCGGGCACGTGAAACAGGAGGGGCATTTCCATATAGACCTCCTGTCAGAAGACTGGATGAACGTTCTTTTTGCCGGATTGAGCGTGATCGTGCTGTTCGTGCTCCTTTTCGCTTCAGACCATTTCGTCGAGGATCATCTCTGGGACCATATTATCAAGAAGCATCTTCCTGTCATATTCGCATGGACTTTCGGAGTCCTGCTCGTACTTGGCTTCGGTCTGCAATATATCGACATAGACCGCTGGATAAGCGGCAACACAGCCTTGATGATTCTTCTGGCAACGCTCATAGGCATTATTCCTGAATCTGGTCCGCATATGATTTTCGTCACCCTTTTCGCCGCAGGAGTCGTACCGTTCCCGGTCCTTCTCGCCAGTTCGATATCACAGGACGGCCACGCTTCGATTCCGCTTCTGGCGGAAAGCAGAAAGAGCTTCGCCTGGGCGAAGCTCATCAACTGCGTTGTCGCATTGGCTGCAGGATTTGCCGCAATGCTTTTCATGTAATCTAGTATACCAGCTCCACTGCATCAATCCACAGCTTCGAATTGCTGTATCCTGTAAAGTAGTCTCCGAACTGAGATGCTGCACATGATATGATTATGTGGGTAGGAAGCCTGTCAAGATCGTGATAATTCAATGGAATGGTATATTCCACCCACCGGTCTGTAGCAGCCTCTACCTTTTCGCCACCGTTCAGGATATATCCGTCATGGTGTATTATAAGACCGCCGTTGGCAATCGTAGATGCATCCGTGTCATAATCGATGAATGTACGCGAATCTGTAGTATTGACATGGACAGGACTGTCCTTTGTTCCGCCATATTTCCTGTAATCCCAGTCACCTATGGCGAACTTGATTTCCGCACGGTCGTAATCTTCCTTTGAAAGGGTAAGACCGGCAGGAGATCCCTTGATGATATCCATCCTGCCTGTCGTATACTTGCAGTACAGCTTCAGTGCAACAGGACGGCTTGTCCATGGACGTCCGAAATTAACCTTACCGCCACTGGTTCCCACAAGGCCTGCAAACTGGCCTGTGAAGAGGTTTCCTGCAGCAAGGATTCCTGCCATCTGGCTGGTCTGTGCGCGGACCGACTGATGGCCGTCCACCTTGTCCTCCGTGTCAATATATGTAATCACGATTCCCATATTTGCAGAACCGCTCACACCCTCATCTCCTTCTCCGTTACCTGATCCCCAGAACATATACATTCCGTCTTCCACGCCGCATGAAGGGTCATAGAACTTGTAATAGTCCTTTCCGGACACCTTGCTGGCATACTCGAAGCTTCCGTTCGGTATAGCTACAGCCTTTTCTGTGGTGAACTCCCATACAGATGTCTCATCCGTACCGGAATAAGCGACAACCTCGTAGTCAGTCTCTGGTTCCAGACCTGTAATATGGGTAACGAAAGTACCTCCTTCGGAAGAAATGTCTGCCCGATCGACTGTTATCCAGTCCGAATCTGCTACCTTCCTATAGCGGAAGCCGTTATCCATACCGGCAACACCCGAAGCCGTCACATATACCTCACGTGCCCATGCGTTGATCTTGGTTATATCAACACTGACTTCGGTATTCTCGACAAAAAGATTCCATGTCTCGGTAAGACCGAAAGCTGTCACATCCACAGATATTCCATGGGTAAAGTCTGTCATCTTCGACATGTCGACTGAATAGTCGCTCAGTCCTTCAGGACCAAGCTTCAGGGAAGTCACCTTTATCTTCGACACATCCGCATCCTTGCCGACATATGCAATTGCACGGCAGTTGGATTCATCGATAACGCTGCTTCCGACCTGACCTTCTACCGTAAAACATCTCCGGACATGCTTCTGTGCGACCAGTGTCCATGAATATTCATCATATGTGCGTATGGTGAACCTGTAAGGCGAGGTAAGGTCATGTTCTCCAATGAATCCCGAAGAAAATTCTGCCATATCAGCATCTACAGCCGCTGCCTTGACGACAACATTTCTCGGATTGACATACTCATAAAGATGAGCGGTAACCACCCTTTCAGCATTGTCAATATCAACACTTTCAGCACCCTCAATCTCTACGGACAGTACCGTAGGGACCACTACCGGATACGGCAGGTCATTGGTGATGCAGCCGGAAAAGACAATCAGAGCTGTCAGTATATATACAAGTATCTTCCTCATCTTAGAAATGTACAGTAAGTCCGAAACATATATCAAGTACATTAAGGCTCACCTGCGCCTTCCATGCATCACGCACTCCTGTCACGCTTCCGTCATTATAAGCCACCAGAGTACTGTATGACAGGTCAGCAAGACATATGCTGGCCTGAACGGAAACATTGTTCATCGGGAAGTATACGATTCCCGGAGAGAATCCCAGATGTATCCTCTTCCTTATCGAATATGCCGACGATGATTCTCCGCTGTAGAACTGCGACTTGGTCCTGGAAACGCCCAGCACATAGTCCCAGAAGATTCCTATGCGGCCCTGATTGTCCAGCCCCACATATGTACGCTGGAATACAGATGCGCTCAGCGAACGCGAAAATGCGTTCAGATTCTCGACCGACATGCTGAGATTGCCAAGCAGGTCAGCCGTAGCGGTATCAACCATTCCATTGACATTGGTATACTGAAATCTGACACCCAGGGCATGGTTATCCTTGAAGGTATATGCAGCCTCAGGCGCAAGACGGAAGAGTGATGCACTGGCATCCACGCCCTGTAGAAGAAGCATATAGTCTGAATCCTCACTGGAGAAATCCGCATACATCACAGAAAGTCCGCACTGCCACTCCCCTTTCGGAGCTATCAGCCGGTTCTTGAAACGCCGTACCTTGGAGGTATCCTTCGGCATGATCTCATCTCCCAGGGCAAGCGTAGTAACATCTTCTGTCTGTGCAGAAGATGTGAAGGCGGCAAGAATCATGAATACCACCGATAATATGCATCTTGTCCTCATCATAGGAAATAATATGAAAGTCCCACACCGAGCGAAAGAAGATTGACCATGAAACCGGCAGATGTCGAATCGGAATGACCGCTCGAAACCTGGTTACGTATCTGGTTCCTCCATCTGTAACTTACCCCGAATATCCCGACATTAAGTTCTACGGAAAGCCTGTCAGTCAGGAAAGCGGTTATACCTGGGTCGACTGCGATTTCCAGAGCATACGCCTGGTCATATGTTCCGGTGACATATTCTCCACCTGCATTGAAGGCCTTGCCCTGCTTGAATGATCCTCCAAGAAGAAGATCGGCAAACATCGCTATCCGTTTCGAATCACCCAACGGTATATAGGCCCTGTACACAGCATAGGCGCTGTACTTATGCTGAATCTGATAACAGCCACTTATATCCATCGAGATATCCGAAACGGAAAGGCCTGCAGACGCCACATCGAGCATGCTTCTGTCATACGAAAACCTCATGCCGACTCCCATGTTGTCCCTGAACATGTAAAGCATCTTCGGATTCACCGAAATGTTGTATCCGGTCGAATTTATATTGCTGATGACAGCCAGGGAGAAGTCGTCATTGATATGCTGGGAGTACCTGAATGATCCTCCAGCCATCCATGTGCCTTTCTCAAGGAACGGGGATGACGGCACGGCCTCGTACCCACGGTCATAATGTTGAGCCCCGGCGCTCAAGGCGCCGAGGGCCAGCATAGCAAGTATTATAGAAAGTCTCCTCATCAAAGGATGTTATTCGTAAATGAGCTCTACGGCATCAATCCAGAGCTTCGATGAACTGCAACCGCTGAAATAGTCACCGTATCGTGAAGCCGCGCATGAAATGATGATATGGGTAGGATATGCGTTATAATTCTTATAATCCAGAGGAATTTCATACGTCACCCATCCGCTTGTCGTTGCAGATTTCTTTGCTTCATCCTTATATGTATACCCATCATGATGGATCAGAAGGTTTCCGTATGCTATCGTACTTGGGTCGTCATCGTAGTCAAAGAAGTTTTCCGGCTTCGTGGTATTCACATGTACCGGAGAATCCTTGGTTCCTCCATATTTATTGTAATTCCAATTACCTATAGCGAATTTGATTTCAGCACAATCATATGTTTCATTCTTGACCAGATTGACTCCGGCCGGAGCACCCTTCACTATATCCATCACACCTGTAGAATACTTACAAGATATCTTCAATGCTGTAGGACGGCTTGTCGTCCATGGACGTCCGAAGTTCACCTTTCCACCTTCTGTTCCGACAAGACCGGCAAACTGACCGGTAAAGAGGTTACCTGCAGCAAGGATTCCGATCATCTGGCTGGTCTGTGCAAGAACGCAATATCCTTCGCCATCGGAACCGGGACTATCAATAGTTGTAATATATATACCCTTATCACCTGAACCGCTTGTTCCTTCCTTACCTTCTCCATTACCAGATCCCCAGAACATGGTCGCACCTTCTTCTACTCCGCAATCTGGATCATAGAACTTATAATACTCCTTACCTGAAACCTTGCTGAAATAATTGAATTCTCCATTAGGTATCTGTGGAGCAGATTCTGTTGTAAAGGTCTTTTCATCACCGATCTGTACACCATCTATCAGCAGACGATAAGTATATTCCGTAGCGGGTGTCAGCCCTTTCAGGTCAGCCTTCCATGTACCTTCTGAATCATTTACACCTTCAACCTCCGTCCATGAGCTTCCATTGGAAGAATATGCAAACCTGATGGCCGACCCGTCATATTCAGTCGGATCCACATCTGCATGAACAGTTGCGTGTGCAGCCCATATCTCATACACTGAAGAAGACGCCAATCCCGTAGACACCGGTTCGAAAATTATGGTATCATCAACAATTTCAGTCGCCTTGTCCACAAGAAGAGTCAGCTGAAGGTCACCGTCCTTGATGGTATACTTGAGACTCATCTTATAAAGATTACCTGGCATCAGGCCTTCGATTTCTCCTGACTTCACAAAAGAACTTCCGTCCTTGGCAAGAATACCGGAAAATGTCCACTTGAACGACGGTTCGTCAAGACCGGCAACGATGAAATAGCCTTCTGCACCTGATTTATCAGCATCATAAACCAACTGAGTTGACGCATCATCCATATCCAGTCCTATCGTAAATGTATAACCTGCATTGAAGTTATCTGCAACTGTCTCATCAAAAGTGATCTTTGTAACCGCATTATGAACAGTGGCCTCTACCTCAACATTAGTCACAGTACCGGCTATTATGTTAAAGGTCTTTGTGCCTTTGTAACTCTTGCTTGTCCATGAAGCAGGACTTGGATCCTGAGCCACAGCCTCACCTGCCTCTACATCCACACGGTATCCTTCCGCAGCAACAAGATAAATGGACTCCGGCATTTCAGAATACCGGTATGAACGCGCAAGGCCCTCGAAATCAGGCTTATATATCTTCACAGTCGCTGAACTTCTTAAAGCATCCTCACCATCAACAGCCTTGGTTACGGTTCTCAGATCCATATTCATGCTGAGACATCCCATTGATTCAGCACTCTCACGAATTTCTGTCTTCGTACATGATACTGCAGAGAAAACAAGACAAACTGATATAAATGTTATAATTCCTTTCATCATCATTCCTCCTTATTTTTCAACAACCATCATCACCTTGACAGAATTCGAACATCCATTGTTGTCCGTAATGGTCATCAAGAATGTATGATTACCTACATAATTATAGATTGCACACTGTGCATTACTCAAATCAAATGGTATATCTGTCTGTCCAAGCAGCTCGGCACCATGAGGGAACGGAACAACTCCAAATATGATCATATTTGCCTCAAGAGGCTCTATGAGATTCAGATGGAAAGCTGCCGCCGATTCTACTGCGCTCGCAAATGTGTCACTGTCAGTCTCTATATCAACATAGAACTTCTTTACACCTCCTGGCACTATCGCCTTAAGCTTGATCAGCATATCAGGATTCAACTCGTCACCGGTCTGAGGATATATAGGTTCTGTAATATTGATCTTCATATAGTCGAGGACTTTCTCGCCATTCTCATCAAGTATCTCCGCACCGCTTTCATCCTTCTTGTATATCATCTCAACCACATTCTTTCCGGCAGCTATCTCTTCTTCTGTATAATTAGGAAGAAGCCTGATTCCTCCGTCACCCTTCGGCTTATCCGGATCATCCCCTATGCTTTCTTCTTCCGTGACTATACCTGAAGCATCCTCATCAAGAGGAGTATCACTGACAAGGTCATTGATAACAATGTCGAATGTAGCCTGTCCCTGCTCATTCTTCTTCTGTACAAACTTGATCTGACGCCATTGTCTGGCCTTTATACCCGTAAAGACCTTTGTCATCTTCTGACTCTTGCCGTCTATCTGTCCCTGGAATATAACCTCCATGGTAGCGGTCTCACCGGCAACAGCAAAATAACCGGACGTCTGGTCATAAGTGCCGTTTGCATTAAGCACATACTCCAATGGATATCCAGCTGTCACCGCTACTTTTGTGGAGCCAGGACCTGTCACTGCTTCAAGAAACTCATCGCTATAAGCGACCGTAACCTTGCACTGCAGAAGCGTACAAGTCAAGGTGCCGGCAGGAGTGACAACTCCTGGAGTAATGGAAAAATCATATGAAGTTCCGTACACAGGATTCTCCCAGCCTTTTACAGGTACATCCTCCTCTTGCGACCTTGCGACTAACGTATAGTTGCCTGCAGACAAGGAAATCCGTGAATTGTTATTGATGACTTCGGAATAAGACTTCCTCAAAACCTCATTACCTTCCGAATCCATTATGAATATGACATAGTTTCCGCCAGCAGGTTCCGCCGCCTTCGTATTTACTGCCTCATCCAGTTCAAGAGCAAATTCTGCAAAAGAAAGGTATCCCTCTCCTTTAGTCTCATTGACAATGCTTTTCTGGCATGACACAGAAAGCATCATGACTACAGCAACAATTATATGCGATATTATTTTCTTCATCATAAATCCTCCTATCAGTCATTGAGTTCAACATCTTCAATTTCCACCGTTTCGACAGTATCATTGAAAGTGACAGTCAGCCTGACTCCTCCTACATTAGTTATATCAAATTTCACTGTATAGGCTGTAGCAGGATTGATACCACCATATTCTTTTGAGAATCTGTATGCAGATCCCACAGACGACACAAAGTTTCCCTCAATCGTGAAATCCATACAATCCACAAAAGCACCTCTTGTTTCATCCTTCCCGAAAGCTACAACTTCCTGAGAGAATCTCTTCAGACTGAACTCATAATCACTGAAGTAGTTTCTGAAGTTATCAGTGGTCACAATCTTTACAATTGAATTACCCAGAGCAACCGGAATAGACACTTCAGCTGTCTCGGCACCTACAACAGTAAAGCTGTTTGAGCCTGTGAAGAAAGGTTTGTCAAAGCCTTCTACCGCGGCATCCCCATAGCTTGCAGTTACGGTATAAGTTCCGACCGGGAGCTGTGTTGCAGAATCCCATTCGCTGACTTTGCCGTTCCATATACTAATAGAAGACGCATCCACGATACTGATCATGAAATCATTTGCAGCAGGCAGGACAGTATAATCAGAGACATTGCTCTTTGTCTGATCTGTAACCCCCTGATTGCTTGAAACTGCAAAGCTTACATAACCGACCGCTTTGCCACTGTCCTCAACCTTCGCGCAAGAAAAGGATGCAAGAAGAACAAGAACAGACATAATTGTTTTCAAGTGTTTCATCTTACTTGGTTTTAGAATCTTTATATTTATTACTATTTTAATTTGCTATCTGTACCTTGACATTATCAATATAGAACCAGCATGTTGTATTTGTAAGGCCAGCATTGTTCTCTATCACTGTCCTCCAGCTTATTCTCACCATACCGGTCGGAACATCTGTCAATTTGAAGGAATCATTATAAGGAGTTGAGTCATATGAACCTGTCTTGTCATGCATGTAGGTTCCCGCATCAAACTTACCATCATCATCACCACTCTTGAAGGCCTTATCAGACTGGACGTAGCCGACATAGAATGTCTGCCCGACATCAGCATTAGAAATAAGACCACCACTATACTGATTATTCATACCATAATCGAAAGTAACAACTATATCTGCTGTCTTTTTGAGTTCGATTATAGGAGCCGAATCCACACGAGCCGGATACCTAGCCGACGTTTCACGACGACACGCTATTCTGATACATTTTCCAGCCTCTGCACCTATTCGTCCACCAGTCCAACCGTTCAAGAATGAGTGAGCACCCTTATTACCTGTTACAAAACTACTACTATATGCATCATTAGAAGAAAATGTACCGACACTGGAGAAATCCTCATAAAGAAGGTATGGCATCGAAGCTGAAATTTCCGCTATGCTTCCTGACGACATATCAGGCATAATGATAGTTTGACTAGTGTTTACATGTTCCGTATCGAAAGTCACTGTTATAGACTTCTTGCTCAGATTCCTGTACGCATCAATATCTTCGAACATGATTTCAAACCTCTCGCCTGCTGAGATTTCATATCCAGGACTATATGTATAGACGTTCGATCCGGTATTTCCCCATACGCATCCTGCCGGAGCCGTCAAAGTGATCGAATTTGCATTTTCGCCAAGATTGTTGGCTGAAACGGTAAAGAACACCCTGCCATATTCAATGGCATCAGTTATCTTAAGTTTTACAGGCGTCGAATGACCTGCCTTAAATGTTCTGGCTTGCAGATCCACGGGATCAAAGAAAAGTATCCTGCTGGCAGTATACGCCCTGAGCGACATAGTTTCGCCTGCAGCAAAAGAAGTAGGATTGATTGCCATGCAGGCATAATCATATTGATCCTGATCGGTTACCGCAATAGGATCCGACAACTTCAATGTAACAAAGTTTCCAGGATTTGAAAGACTCGAAGGCACTGAAATATCTGTAATATCCAGATTGACTGTTCCGACGACTGCTTTAGGGAAATTGATTTCAATTTTCTCGATCTTCTCACCACCAAGCCATGTGTCGTCCATAGGTACCCAGAACCTGAACTGGTGCATCATGCGGTTCATCTGCATGCTCATTCCGGAATGGTCTTCGGGGTCAGGGACGGGGGTCAGGGCACCGTACTGGACAGGTGTCGCTATCATTATGTCTGCTCCGCCGGTCACCTTGCCGTCCTGGACGGCAGGAAGGTTGAATGTAGCCGTTGTTTCGTTTACAGAAGTCGGAACAGGATATGTACAATAGTAGGTGTAATCGCCCTCAGGCATGGCTGAATCCAACTCGGATGTGAAGAATCCACGTCTGTCGTCCAGACCGTATGTCTTGAATATCTGATTTGATAACGCGAAATCCCCGGCAGAATTCCTCGCCCATACGGCAAGTTCATCTCCGGCAGACCAGACGGCAGAAAGGCCGTTCGGGAGCATCTCCGTGCGTGTTTGTGTACTACCACCGGCATAGAAGCCCACTTCAATCGGACCTGTATGCGGTACTTGGAAATCTTCTGCCCCACAGGCAGAAAGTATGAGAGCTAAAACAGGGACAAAGTACGCACGGATCATTTTAATCCAGCTTTGTCTCATTCGGTTAAAAATCTTACAAGTTACAAAGGTATACTTTTTATCATAAAAAACAAACACAGACCAGGCCAAACAGCCATTAAGGCCAATATATCTTCGATTCAGACCAAAGTAAAGGGTAAAAGCAATCAGATTTCATCAATTTTTCGTATCTTTGCATGATTATGTCTTTAAACGAATATGGCGACAGATAATATAAATAACGTAAGTTACGGCGACGACAACATCAGGACGCTTGAAGGCGTGGAACACATCCGCCTGAGACCTGGAATGTATATCGGAACCCTCGGAAAGGGAGACGATCCTGCAGACGGCATATATGTGCTTCTCAAGGAGGTTGTGGACAACTCGGTCGACGAGTTCTCCGCAGGCTTCGGCAAGCAGATACAGATCGGGGTGACCGAAAAGGAGGTGACCGTAAGGGACTTCGGACGAGGAATCCCCCTTAATTCCGTAGTCAAGGCCGTAAGCATCCTGAACACCGGAGGAAAGTACGACTCAAAGGGATACAAGAAATCTGTGGGTCTGAACGGTGTCGGTCTGAAGGCTGTAAATGCGCTTTCGTCATATTTCTATGTCGAGGCATATCGAGACGGTATGTGCTCATATGCGGAGTTCGCCGCAGGAAAGCTGATCCAGGACGGAATGAAGGAGACAAAGGAGAAGAACGGAACATATGTGAAGTTCACCCCTGACGAGAACCTCTTCGTCGACTACTCGTACAACCTCGAGTTCGTGGAGTCGATGATAAAGAACTATTCCTACCTGAAGAAAGGACTGACCCTGAACCTCAACGGTACGCCATACATTTCGAAGAACGGTCTTCTCGACCTGATCAACGAAAAGATGTCGGAGGATCCGTTCTATGCGCCCATCCATATTTCCGGCGAAGACATCGAGATCGTGATCACCCACGGCAACAGCTATGGTGAAAACATCACATCGTTTGTCAACGGTCAGAACACCCGCGACGGAGGTACCCACCTCGTGGCTGTCAGAGAGGCGATATCCAAGACTCTCAAGGAGTTCTTCAAGACATATGCAAAGAAGGACTTCGCTCCTGAAGACATCCGTCAGGGCATCATCGGCGCAATCAGCATCCAGATCCAGGAGCCGATCTTCGCAAATCAGGCGAAGACGAAGCTCGGCTCCACATATATGTGGAACCAGGTTATCGAGAATGAGGACGGAACCCACGGATATGACGTCGGCCCTACGATCAGAAGTTTCGTGAACGACTTCGTCAAGACCAATCTGGACAACTATCTCCACATGCACAAGGAGATCATCCCGGCTCTTCAGGCAAAGATCGTGTCTTCGGAAAAGGAGCGTCAGGAAATTTCGTCGATTCAGAAGAAGACCAAGGAACGCAACAAGCGCACAAGCGTCTACAACAAGAAGCTTCGTGACTGCAAGTATCATCTCAAAGACAAGCTTCCTGCAGGCAAGGAGGAGCTTCGCGAGCAGACCAGCATCTTCATCACAGAGGGTGACTCTGCGAGCGGAACAATAACCAAAGCACGTAATGCAGAGACACAGGCAGTATTCTCGCTCCGCGGAAAACCTATCAACTCATACAAGGAGAGCCGCAAGAAGATTGCCGAGAACGAGGAGCTCAACCTCCTCATCAACGCTCTCGGACTTGAGGAGGACATCGATGACCTCCGTTACAACAAGATCATCGTCGCTACCGATGCCGATGACGACGGAATGCACATCCGTATGCTCGTGCTGACTTTCTTCATGAAGTACCATCCGGACCTTATCCGTCGCGGACACCTATATATATTACAGACACCGCTTTTCCGAGTGAAGAACAAGAACGAAGTCAGATACTGCTACACTCAGGAGGAGAAGGAAAAGGCTCTGAAAGCCTTGAACGGCAAGGTGGAGATAACACGATTCAAAGGTCTCGGAGAGATTTCATGGGACGAGTTCACCGGTTTCATCGGCAAGGACATGCGTCTGGACAAGGTAAGGCTCAGCGACGAGGAGCCTTTGGCCGACATCATGGAGTTCTACATGGGAGAAAACACAATCGACCGTCAGATTTTCATCAGCCGGAACCTCAGGTCGGCTCAGGAATTGGAAGATGTAGATTTTTAAGAAACATAGTATGTGGAGAAAATTCTGCGGATGGCTGCTCCGCATATTGGGTTGGACTGCTGTCGACCCTGTAGCCCCTGAAGACAAATGCATCATTCTCGGTGTTCCTCACACATCGATATGGGACTTCGTCATTTCATACCTATATTATACATCTGTCGGCGGAAAGCCGTACTGCATGGTGAAGGGCGAATTCTTCTGGGGACCTCTCGGATGGCTCCTCCGGAAGATGGGAGGTGTCCCTGTGGACAGAAAAAGAGGCGGTAACGCCGCATTGAGCGTGATAAAGGAAATGAAGGCAACGCCTGTAATCCACCTCGCACTCGCACCCGAAGGCACACGCAAACCGGTAAAGCGCTGGAAGACCGGCTTCCACACTATTGCACGCGAAGTCGGATGCCCTGTATACATGGGTTATTTCGACTGGGGCACAAAACGTATCAGCCGCGGTCATAAGGTCGAGCTGACCGATGACCCGAAGGCAGACATGGCCCGTATTCAGGCTCTCTATGAGGACATGCACCTTGTAGGAAAGCATCCGGAGATGTATATCACCCATTAAATCCAAACAAGAAAGACATGATACAGTTATACAAACGCATGCAGAGGATGAGGGAGAAATATGTGGACACCCTTGCGAAACTGTATGAATACGCAACCACGGTGTACGCCAAGAACCAGTACACCCAGTGGTACGACACCAAGGAGGGCGGATACACATTCAACTCATTCAAGGGGAAATGCGACAGTCTCTCAAAGAAGCTGACCCAGTACGGAATCGGTGCAGGCGACAAGGTTGCAATCCTTTCCCAGAGCATGCCGAACTGGTCTGTCGCGTTTTTCAGCATAGTGCCTTTCGGAAGAATAGCGATTCCTATCCTTCCCGACAGTTCCGAAAATGAAATCACCAACATTCTTGAGCATTCTGAAAGCAAGGTGATCTTCGTTTCAAGGAAACTTGCCGGCAAGTTGAGCCAGGTATGCAGGGACAGGATGACCCTTGTCATAGATATTGACACATTCGAAGTCCTGCATTCTGACGACGAGAAGTTTACATGCGACGGAAAGACGACCGTACCTACCCCGGATGACATCGCTACGATCATATACACTTCAGGCACTACGGGAAGTGCCAAAGGAGTGGTGCTCAGCCACAGGAACCTGGCATCGAACGTAATAACCTGCTACCATTCGTGCAAGAGGACGGAAAAGGACAGATGGCTGTCCGTACTTCCGATGGCTCACACGCTGGAGATGACCCTCAGCATGCTTTACCCGATGTATTGCGGCGCGACAGTATACTACCTGCCGAAACCTCCTGTTGCGTCTCTGCTGATGAAGGCACTGAAGGTCGTCAAGCCTACGACCATGCTCACTGTACCTCTCATCATCGAGAAGGTCTACAAGGGCAGCGTCCTGCCGACCATACAGAAGAGCCGTACGCTCACATGGATGAACGAGCACATGAACGGCCTTATGTGCAGGATAATCGGAATGAAACTTAAGGCGACATTCGGAGGGCACATATCATTCTACGGTATCGGTGGTGCAAAGCTCGATCCTGAAGTTGAAAGCTTCCTCCTGAAGGCAAAATTCCCATACGCAATCGGATACGGCCTTACCGAAACCTCCCCTCTTCTGGGATATGCGATGCACGGATGGAGGGCAGTGGGCTCATTCGGATATCCTGTATATAATGTGAAGCTCAAGCTCCACAACGTGAACCCGGAGACAGGCGAAGGAGAAGTGGTTGCCAAGGGGCCAAATGTGATGCTCGGATACTACAAGGATCCAGTTCGTACAAAGAGCGTATTCACAGAGGACGGATGGTTCCGCACAAGCGACATCGCCGTTCAGGACGAGAAGGGACGGTTCTTCATCAAAGGAAGGAACAACAACATGATTCTCGGCCCTTCAGGAGAGAACATCTATCCGGAAGAGATCGAGAACGTCATCAACAATGTCGAGGGCGTCAGCGAATCGATAGTTGTAGAGCGCGACGGACGTCTTGTAGCCCTTGTACAGCCGGCAGAAAACTTCATCGAATGGGACAAGGAGAGCGAAGACAAGCTTTATGAAAAGCTGGATGCCTGGAAAGCCAAACTGCTGAAGGTCACCAACAAGAACGTGAGCAAGGCTTCGCAGGTAAGTTCAGTGGAAGTGATGAAGGAACCGTTTGAAAAGACCGCTACACAGAAGATCCGCCGCTTCAAATACAAGGATTCCGCCCCTACCGTTGAGGAGGAGTCCAAGAAGGAGAATTGAAAAAATTTTTCATGAAATAACGGTTTTTACACCAAATTTGTATAGGACGTTTCATACACAATAAAATTAGTGGTTATGAAACGTCTTAATTTAATTTATGGAGCCTCGGCTCTGGCTGCCGTACTGATGGCAGCACCGATCAGTGTAAACGCCCAGGAAAACGGAAACAGAGATGAGTTCGGAAACATCGTGCGCGGTCCTTACGAGACAAATCAGTTCGGGGACAACTGGTTCATCGGAATCGGAGGCGGTATCAATGTACTGCTGAATGATGGTTATGACGCAAAGATCGGCCCTAGCCTGGATGTCAATTTCGGAAAATGGTTCACACCGTCAGTCGGCATGAGAGTCGGATATCAGGGTCTGAACTTTAATTCAGCAAAGGACGGAAACACCGATAAGTTCGGCTACATGTACATCCACGGTGATTTCCTCTGGAACGCATCAAACGCATTAAGCGGCTATAAGGAGACACGATTCTGGAACCTGGTACCATACGTACACACAGGATTCTTCCGTTCATACGGAGCAGGGAGTTCCGACTTCTCTGACAATGAATTTGCGCTCGGAGCAGGTCTGCTTCACAACCTGAGGGTGACAGAGAGAATTGATGTCATCATCGACATGAGGGCGACGGTTGTGAACGGAAGGGTCCACGGTTCTTCCGGAGCAGCGGTATTGCCTTCAGTAACAGCCGGTGTGGCAGTCGACCTTGGATGGCCGGACTTCGTCCGTACATCAAGCATTCTAGGGGCAGTTGAAGCTGCGAATGCTGAAAAATCCGCAATACTGGAGACTGCAATCGTGGCTCTGGAAGCCGCAAATGCCGCATTGGAAAACGAAAACGTCAATCTGAAGAAGAAAAACAGCGACCTCAACAAGACTGTACAGCAGCTCAGGAAGGCAGAAGATGCAGACAAAGCAGAATATGTGGAAATGCAGCCTATCACAGTCTATTTCAGTATCGGCAGATCCGTACTCGACGACTTTGAGCTCCAGCACCTGGATTTCTATGCAAGGAACATCATTGAAAAAGTCAACTCAGACCCATCCGTATCAATAGTCGTCATGGGATCGGCTGACAGCAACACCGGAACAGCCAGCAGAAACAAGCAGTTGAGCGAGGCCAGAGGAAAGTACATTACAGATCTGCTTTCAAGCAAATATGGAATCGACGAAAACAGGGTGGTTGTAAAATCCGAAGTTGTAAAGGCAAAGAAGGATCCTGCAATGGACAGAGCCGTCATCATATCATTCAACTGATTGCAATAAAATCACATATGATTTAATTTTCAGAAAAAAACAGGTTGCCAGCCTGTTTTTTTTTGATGTTGTGCGTCGTTTTTATTTGAAATATAGTGCAAGATATTAAAAAATGTGCTATATTTGCATTTATGTATGTGTACTATGCACATACACGGTTCGGAATTAAGTTTTATTAAATAAGTTTAATTATCAGTAGTTATGAAAACAGTTAAATTTTTCTTGGGAGCCATGGCTCTTGCTGTTGTTTCAATGGTTGCTGCTCCTGCTGTAAACGCACAGGAGAACAAGGATGCTGAGGGTAACACAGTTCGTCACCCTTATCTTACTAACGGTCTTTGGGACAACTGGTTCGTAGGCGCAGGCGCCGGCATGAACTTCTTCTATGACAATTCTGAGTGGAAGAGCGGTTTCGCAGTTGATTTGAACGTAGGAAAGTGGGTTACTCCATCAGTTGGATTCCGCGCAGGCTTCAACGGCCTTAAGGGCGGTTTCGGTGGAGACAACTTCGGTTACTTCCACGGTGACGCAATGTGGAACATCTCTAACGCTATCGGCGGATACAAGGAGTCTCGTTTCTGGGATTTCGTACCTTACGCACATGCCGGTCTTATGGTTGACAACGGTAAGGAGCTTGCAGTCGGTGCCGGTCTCCTCAACGTAGTCCGTCTTTCAAAGAGACTCGACCTCACTCTCGACGTACGTGGAACAGTTCTTAGAAACCAGGGCCCTGCAGGTTACATCACAACAACTCTCGGTCTCGCTGTAAACCTTGGCAAGACTGACTGGACTCGTGCTTCTGAGTACCACAACCCAGCTGATCAGGACAAGATCTCTGCTGCTGAGGCTGCTGCAGCTGCTCTTACTGCTGCTAACGCTGCCCTCGCTGCTGACAAGGCTAAGCTCCAGAAGGACAACGACGCTCTCGAGGCTGAGAACGCTAAGCTTCAGGAGGCTCTGAAGGCTGCAGCTGAAAACGCAAGCGGTCTTAAGAACGTAGGTCCAGCTTCATTCTTCTTCGAGATCGGTAAGACTGAGCTCAGCGCTAAGGAGCTCAAGCACCTCGACTTCTACCTCGCTAACGTACTTCCTAACGTGAAGGATGGCAAGGCAACTGTAGTTACAGGTACAGCTGACAGCAACACAGGTTATGCTAAGCGTAACGAGTACCTCAGCAAGAAGCGTGCAGAGTACATGATCAACCTCCTCAAGGAGAAGGGTATTGCAACTGAGAACATCGTTGTCAAGAACGCTGTTGTTAAGGCTGCAAACGGTCAGGCTGCATTCGACAGAGCTGTAGTAGTTTCATTCGAGTAATTCTTGAATAAAATACATGCGGAAGACGTCCCATTCTATGGGGCGTCTTCTTTTTTTATTATCTTTGCAGCCATATTAAAAAAAAGCAACTGAACAACTATGACAAAGATCGGAACTACATTTACAAAATCGGGCAAGAAGGCGGTCCTCTGCGGATCCGGCGAGCTCGGAAAAGAAGTAACACTAGAACTGCAGCGCTACGGAGTGGAAGTTGTTGCCCTCGACAAGTACGCCAATGCTCCTGCCATGCATGTGGCCCACAGGAATCATGTACTTTCAATGCTCGATGGAGACGCACTCGAAGCAGTGATCAAGGAAGAAAATCCGGATTTCATAATTCCGGAAATCGAGGCTATTGCCACAGACCGTCTGGTAAAGCTTGAAGAGGAAGGTTATAATGTAATTCCGACTGCAAAAGCAACACGTCTGACCATGAACAGGGAGGGAATACGTAGGCTGGCTGCAGAAACTCTTGGCCTGCCGACATCTCCATACAGGTTTGCTGAAACCAGAGAAGAGTTCGATGCCGCCGTTGCAGAAATAGGTATTCCTTGCGTTGTCAAGCCGGTCATGAGTTCATCCGGACACGGACAGAGCACGATCAAGTGTGAAGAAGACATAGACAAGGCATGGAAGATATCCCAGGAAGGCGGCCGTGCCGGAAGCGGCAAAGTCATCGTGGAAGGATTTGTGAAGTTCGATTACGAGATAACTCTCCTTACCGTACGTCACTGCGGAGGTACAACATTCGTAAAGCCTGTAGGACACCATCAGGTTGATGGAGACTATCGTGAGTCATGGCAGCCACAGCCAATGTCTGCTACAGCCATAGAGAAGGCCGAAGCCATAGCCAAAGCCATAACGGATGCACTGGGAGGTTACGGAATCTTCGGAGTGGAACTCTTCATCAAGGGAGAAGATGTCATCTTCAGTGAGGTCTCACCTAGACCACATGACACAGGCATGGTTACAATGATTTCGCAAGACATGTCGGAATTTGCTCTCCATGCACGTGCGATTCTGGGACTTCCTGTACCTGAAATCAGATTCTACGGTCCGTCTGCTTCAAAAGCCATTGTTGTGGAGGGGAACACCAAAGAATACGAGTTCTGCAACCTTGACAAGGTTCTTGAAGAGCCTGGCGTCCAGATCCGTCTGTTCGGAAAGCCTGAAATCATAGGTCATCGTCGTGTGGGAGTCATCCTTGCAACTGCTGACACAGTCGAAGAAGCACTCGCAAAGGCTGAACGCGCTTACGCGAAACTTGAAGTCAAGGTCTACTGATCATCTTGAAAGTCCAGAAAGCGTCCAATCGGCCTTGATCTTGTCGATGATGGCACATACGACTTCGTATGTACGGCTTTCTTTAGTATAATCTGCTGGGGTAATGAAGTTCACACGCTGTTGCCTCAGCAGTTTTTTTGCTACATTAACCTTCTTCTTTATCTCAGGATTATATACGGCTATCGAATTGCCTCCGAACATCTTGACAATCTTCATACAAGGGACATCAGTCTCTCCGTCTCCGAAATAAATCATATGTGGAAACGGAATACGCTTGTTGTCTTCCGCCTGGCTCTCATTCACTTTCTTATTGTCACGTACACTCAATATACCTTTGTTGATCTTGAAAAGGAACTGTGTCTTTGCAGTGTAGTCTACAGCGACTCCCGGCCATTCTGCCTCGCCTTCTTCATTATAAATGAACGAGCATGCAAATATGCGCTTGAATTCACCTGCAATTGCCGTCCCCTCGATCATTTCCGCAAGTCCGGAGGAATTGATGTAATGCTCGACCTTCACGCCTTTTTCCTTGCCGTATGAGTTGATGAGGCCAAACCATTCCGTCACGCCTTTGAACAATTCAACAGATGCTCCGAAACGGCGGAAGTCCTCGCGACGCAGTTTGATGTCTGCCTTGCGTGCCTCATCGAACATGAGCTTCATATAACTGAGAATATTGCTGGCATCCTGTCCCACGGCAATATTGTCGCTTTCTGTCCAGAATTCCTTAGGGGACTTCCCTATCGCCTGAATGAATCCGAATTCCTGCATGTTTCCAGGCGAGAGTGTGCCGTCGAAATCATAGATGAGGGCAATGATAGGTTTCTTTCTCATAACTGTAGATCATAAAGTATTTAAAAAGTCACCACATTTATAGGCATTTCACCACAAATATAATGAATTAAACATGCGCGCGAGCAAATTTGATTACTTTTGCGACTGAAAAAACCAAAATCTGACAAAACGAATATGAAACATTACTTTACCAGACTTCAGGAAGCAATGATATCAAACTGGGAGCGTCCCGCTCTCGGCAATTATCGTGGTGAGGTTTTCACATACGGGGAAGTTGCCACACAAATCGCAAAACTTCATGTGCTTTATGAAGCTATCGGACTTGAAAAGGGCGATAAGGTTGCTCTCTGTGCAAAGAATTCTGCCCGCTGGGGTATCGCATTCTTTTCTGCAAATACATATGAGGCCGTTGTCGTTCCTATTCTGGCTGACTTCCATCCTGACAGCGTAAACTCCCTTGTAGATCACTCCGAGAGTACTGTGCTCTTCACAGATACAGACATATGGAATAAGCTTGACATCGAGAAGATGCCTCAGATCAAGGCAGTGGTATCGACGGCTGACTTCAAGATCCTGTATGCAGCAGACGAAAAGATCAGCAAGGCAAATGACAATCTCCAGAACCTTTTCGACGAAAAGTATCCGAAGGGATTCTCAGTTGCAGATGTGTCATATCCGACAGACAATGACAAGAATCTTGCAATCATCAACTATACATCAGGAACGACCAGCGCTCCAAAGGGCGTGATGCTCCGATATGAATGCATCTCTGCAAATGTTGCTTTCGGTCAGAAGAGGCTTCCGTCATATCCTGGCGACACCATCGTTTCCATGCTCCCAATGGCTCACATGTACGGTATGATGTTCGAGCTCATCTATCCTCTCTGTGGAAGCGCTTCGATCTACTATCTTGGAAAGACTCCTACACCGGCACTCCTTCTCGGAGCCATGGCTGAAATCAAGCCATATCTCGTGATTACCGTGCCTCTCGTGATGGAGAAGATCTTCAAGAGCAAGGTCGCACCTGTCGTAAAGAAGCCTGTGATGAAGGTAATCTGCGCCATTCCGGGTCTTAATCAGGTAATATTCAAGAAAGTCCGCACATCACTGCTCAATGCGTTCGGAGGCAATATTCGTGAAATCGTGATGGGTGGAGCAGCAATGAATCCGGAAGTAGAGTCATGGTTCAAGAAGTTCAAGCTTCCGTTTACCGTAGGATACGGCATGACAGAAGCCGCGCCTCTCATGGCATATGAGGACTGGTGGAATTTTGCGTCTAAATCATGCGGAAAAGCAGTCGATACTGTAGAAGTGCGCATCGATTCAGAAGACCCTTATAACAAGGTCGGTGAGATCCAGGCTCGTGGAATGAACATCATGAGCGGTTACTTCAAGAATGAGGAAGCTACAAAGGCAGCATTCACCAAGGACGGATGGATGCGTACAGGTGACCTCGGACTTCTCGACAAGAAGGGCAACATATTCATCAAGGGTCGCAGCAAGAACATGATCCTTTCAGCTAACGGACAGAACATTTATCCGGAAGAAATCGAGGCGGCAGTAAACAGCCAGCCGTATGTAATAGAGTCTATAGTTGTTGACAGAGGTGCAAGGCTTGTGGCTCTTGTATATGCTGACAGCGAGAAGATGAAGGCTGAAGCTGTCGATGTGGAGGAATTCAAGAAGTCAATCATGGCAGAGGTCAACAAGTCCATGCCTGCATACAGCAGGATCAACATCGTCGAGATGATAGATCAGCCGTTTGAGAAGACTCCAAAGATGAGTATCAAGAGATTTTTGTACAAGTAATGTCAGTCGTGACTGACAATAAGTCAGTCTTTCTGCATTGGAACATAATTTGACTATATGAGGTCGTCCTGAACGGACGACCTCATTTGATATATTAAAACTACAGATATTATGGCTACAACAGGAAAGATTGGAGTTACCACCGAGAACATTTTCCCGGTCATCAAGAAGTTTCTTTATTCAGACCATGAGATCTTCCTCAGGGAGCTCGTGGCAAATGCAGTAGACGCGACACAGAAGATGAAGGCTCTGGCGGCATCCGGAGAGTTCAAGGGAGAACTCGGAGAGCTGGGAGTACGCATCGAGCTCGACGAGAAGAAAAAGACTCTCAAGGTCATCGACAGCGGTATCGGAATGACTGAAGAGGAA
>JAZNAW010000052.1:0-28186 GCA_045586745.1 Candidatus Cryptobacteroides sp. | reverse complement strand
TGTCATTGCAGCTCCTGCGATTCCGTGACATAGTCCCAGAAGCTTTTGCGCCGGAATGAACTTGTCTGCCACGATTCCCATAAGGGCCGGCATGAACATCGATACGATGCCCTGCATTGCGTAGAAGATGCTGATTCTTGGTCCCAGTCCTACTGATCCGAGATACTGTCCCATGGATGTGAGGTAGGCTCCCCATACAGCCCACTGGACGAAATTCATGACGATGAGTCTTAACCTGATCGATTTGTTCATGGTGTTATTTGCTTTTTGATGTTGTCAAATGTTGTTATCAGACAAAGATAAGAGATTTTGAGTAAAAGTTGCTATCTTTGAGGGTTAAAATGATTTGAATGAAATTCGTAAAGACACATAATGACCCGAATTCCGCAGCAAGATGTGGTGTGATCACGACTGACCATGGTCAGATCGAGACTCCTATCTTCATGCCTGTCGGTACTGTGGGTTCGGTGAAAGGAATATATCACAGAGACCTGAAAGAGGACATCAAGGCAGAGATAATCCTTGGAAACACATATCATCTTTACCTCCGTCCCGGTCTTGAGATCCTCAAGGCTGCCGGCGGACTCCATAAGTTCGAGTCATGGGACAGGCCGATCCTTACCGACAGCGGCGGATTCCAGGTGTTCTCGTTGAGTCCTATCCGCAAGCTGACGGAAGACGGATGTATATTCCGTTCGCATATCGACGGCTCGAAACATATCTTCACCCCTGAAAACAATATGGATACCCAGCGCATCATCGGAGCGGATATCGTAATGGCTCTTGATGAGTGCTGCCCTGGTGATGCCGACTATAAATATGCGAAGAAGTCCCTTGGCCTGACCCAGAGGTGGTTGGAGAGATGTGTCAAGCATTTTGATGAGACAGAGCCTCTCTACGGTTATTCGCAGGCTCTGTTCCCGATAATCCAGGGCTGCGTCTATCCCGACCTTCGCCGTGCGGCGGTCGACCATGCGGCAGCTCTCGACCGCGAAGGATATGCGATCGGCGGACTTGCCGTAGGCGAGCCGACCGAGAAGATGTATGAGATGCTCGAGGTGGTGTGCCCGATTCTTCCGGAAGACAAGCCGCGTTACCTGATGGGCGTCGGCACGCCTGCCAATATCCTCGAAGGCATAGCGCGAGGCGTGGACATGTTCGACTGTGTGATGCCTACCCGTAACGGCCGCAACGGCATGCTGTTCACATGGGACGGTATCATGAACATGAAGAACAGGAAATGGGCGGACGACTTCTCTCCGCTCGATCCTAAGGGTACATCATTTGTTGACCATGCATATTCCAAGGCATATGTGCGCCACCTGTTTGTGGCAGGCGAGATATTCGCCGGGCAGATTGCCAGCGAACACAATCTCGCATTCTACCTTGACCTTGTGCGTGAGGCGCGCAAGCACATCAAGGCCGGAGATTTCAAACAGTGGAAGGACGAGACCGTACGCAGGATAACAACTAGACTGTAAGCGAAATGAAGTTTGACCTCAGACCAAAGAAACTGGATGTATACATCGTCTCGAAGTTCATAACGACTTTCTTCGTGGCGCTTCTTCTCATCATCGGCATAGTGATAATCTTCGATGTCAGTGAGAAGATCGATAACTTTGTCGAGAAGGAAGCTCCGCTCAGGGCCATAATCTTTGATTATTATGTGAACTTTGTGCCGTACTTCATGAACATGTTCAGTCCTCTGTTCGTGTTCATCACCGTCATATTCTTCACCTCGAAGATGGCGTCTGACTCTGAGATCGTCGCCATACTTTCCTGCGGAGTAAGTTTCCACAGGATGATGGTCCCGTACATATTCTCTGCAGCCCTTATAGCCCTATTCTCGCTTACTCTGAATCTGTTTGTGATCCCGGATTCGAACAAGGAGAGGATAGCCTTTGAAACGAAATATGTCAAGGACAAGACCAAGAATGTCGGCAGGAATGTGCATTATCAGATATCGCCGGGGGAGTTCGCTTTCGCCGAATCCTTCAGTTCATGGAACAATACAGCCTATCGTTTTACCCTGGAAAGGATTGAAGATAACAGGCTTGTATCAAAGATTACCGCGGAGACGGCTGTATATGATACTACCAGAAAGGTATGGCAGCTGAAGAAGTACTTCATACGTGATTACAATGAGGATCTGACTGACAGGATAAGGAGCGGAAAGCAGATAGATACGACTCTGGCTCTTTCTGTCGATGATTTCTACTGGAATCCTGAGTCCGTGGAAACATACAATTACTTCGAGCTCAATGACCTGATAGAACTTCAGGAGATGCGTGGCGATGCCAATGTGAAATACTCCCTTATCCAGAAGAACAACCGTTTTGCCCTTCCGTTCTCCGCATTCATCCTTACCATAATGGGTGTGGCACTGTCTTCAAAGAAACGCAGGGGAGGAATCGGATGGAACATCGGTGCCGGAATCGCCCTGGCGTTCACCTACATCCTCTTCATGAAGTTCAGCGAGATGTTCGTCTATACCGATACGCTCTCTCCGGCCGTGGCGCTATGGCTGCCGAACATGGTCTTTACCGTGATTGCCGTCGTCCTCTACCGCCTCGCTCCGAAGTAGGAAAAGGTCAGGATTCTGTAATGATCTCCAGCAAAGTGAGACCAGTGTTTATTCCTGCTATATATCTTAATTTTTCAGAGGAACCTGCTTTTCTGAAAGAGTCCAGGTGTAGCGGTCGCCCCTTCTGGATCTGAATGCATGAAAATGTGTCCCCGGGCTGCATTGTAGAGTTTGAGGTCTCTTCTGCAATAAAATTATGATTTCCGAGATAACGGATTATGCAGATGCGGTCTGGCGGCCAACCGATGCGTAGCTTGTCTCCGACATTCAGATCAGCGGAACATATGGCCTGATCCATGAACAACTCAGATTCTGATGTTGCTTTTTCTGTAGCTGCACAGAAATTATCCCAGCTGCAATAGCCTGCAAAGCGGGCCAGAACATTCAGTGTTCTGATCGAAACCGTATCATAGTGACGGGTAGAATAGCCCCAAAGTCTTTCCAAGGTGCTTTCCGACATATGCTCCCGCAAGGTGAATTCGATTCCGGCAGAAAGGCGGAGGAAATCACCATGAGTGGATAGAGGGAAATCTATTGTTCTCTCGACAGCTTGTTTTAAAAGGCTGATTTGAGGAGTATCGGTCTTGATGTTCATAGCAGGACAAAAATAAATAATTATATTTGACGGTGCAATCGATTCTATAAGAAGACAATAAAAGACAAGAGATGAGCTGTAATTCCGAGGTGAGACCTATTCTTGAGGCTGAGCCAATTTCAAGTGCTTATTGCGACCCTGTTCTGATCAATGACGGGGCAATGTGTCAATTGTACCGGGTTTCGCGTGCTGGAAAGCACTTCATTGTCAAGACTGCAAAGGATGGATCCGGTGTCCAGATGAATCTGATCCGTCGGGAATATGAGTTGTCGATTTCGTTGAATCACCCCTATATCGTGTCAGTCTTTACCTATGAGGAGGTTACTCCGGTTGGTCCCGGTATTGTGATGGAATATATCGACGGATACACTCTTACAGAGTTCCTGGGCCAGAAACCTTCCATGAAACTTCGACAGAGACTGGTCGGGCAGCTGCTGGATGCTGTTTCCTATCTACATCAAAAAGGTATCGTTCATAATGATCTCAAACCTGAGAATATTCTTATAAGCCGAGTTGACAATACCCTCAAGATAATAGATTTCGGACTGTCTGACAATGATGCTTATTTCTTATATAAAGGACTGGGATGTACACCGAAATATGCGTCTCCGGAACTGCTGGCACACAAACAGACCGATTGCAGGAGTGATATATATTCCCTGGGACTTCTGATTAAGGACATTTTCGGGAAACGCTATTCGGCCATATCTGACAGAGCCTGCAACCCGCTTCCTCAGAAGAGATTTGCCAATGTGGCTCAGATACAAAAGGCGTTCTCAAGAAGGAAGAATTTTCTACCGTTCATTTCAGTAGTTATCCTGATCCCACTTACTGTTTGTTTGTGTTTCACTGGAGCTAAACTTAAGAAAATACAAGAAGCCCAGGAAAGGGCCATGCAGCGAGAACATTTCGCAGACTCCGTCTGTAATGATATAGACAAAAGGATGGCGGATATTTATATGCCGCTCATTGATACCCTGCCTTCCATCATGTATCAGGATGCTTGTTATCTGGAATTAGCCAAGGTCATGGAACGGCTGCCGTCTGTATCCCAGTCCTTTCAGAACAGCACTTATGACAGTGAACTGCTCAGCCGCTTCAATTCGTATTACACCAACCTTCAATACAAATACTACTACAACGCTCTTGAAATCATAGGGTCCAAACCTTTGTCTCCGCCCTTGAGACGCTTGAATTCTTACGAATGACATCACTTACAATAAAGACAAGAAAAGACAATCCGGTGGAGTTGTCTTTTTGCTTATATTTGTTCCATCAAAAGTACTCATTAAGCAGCAGCCAGCTGAAAGAGGAGCTTTTTGTGCTGTTTTTAAAAAAGTATTTGTTATATTTGTAACACATACGATTAACACGGAAAGTGTTTAGCTTTATTCTCGCTGATGAACCTAGGAAATTCATTGTGGAATGAGAATAAGCTGACTTCCTCACCTGTATCGGTACCCTTCCGGGCACATGATATCAGCGTGGGCTGTTGCTTATTTCAATTCCAAGGCAGTTCCTAGGGCCTATCAGCTGAAATGAGTGATACGTCCCACGCTTTCTGTATTTATAACCACATTATTCTTGGGGACGGGGAAGCTTAAAATTTAATCACTATGTATTGTTCAACATGTGGCGCTGAAATTCATGATAGCGCAGTGGTATGCCCTAAATGTGGTGTGCCAACTACAAATCAGCAACCATCACCAGGTCAAGCTGTAGAAAAGGCTCCAAACAGTGTATCGGGCTTTGTCTTTGGATTATTGGGTTTTATGTTGGATTGGTTTCCTATTGCAGGATTTGTTCTTTCAATTGTAGGCGTATCGTTGTGTTCAAAGGGAAAGAAAGCGGTTATGCTTCACCCAGGACGCTATACGGGAACTGGCTTCTTGACTGCAGGCCACATTTTGGGCGTAATAGGTATTATTGTGAGCTCTTTTGTTCTGCTTGCCACTATTATATGGGGCATCATTCTGGGCGAAGGCTTTTGGGTACTATTTGAACTTCTTGGGCTGTATTAATACTTAAATTTCAAGACTTATGAAAAGAATTCTTAATTCAATTATAAGTGCAGGAGCATTATTCGCTTTTGCCCTGTCATTGTTAAGTTGTGGCGGTAGAGAGGTCGTGGTAACACCATCAAAATCGTCGATTTCTGGCCCATTGGGTGAATATTTTCAGGTTGTTGATAGGAACTATAAAGTTAAGGATGGTTATATCAATATTGAGATAGAACGTATAGAAAATGGATTGCCAGATCCGTGGGTTGATGGAATAGAAGTCGGTTATAACGACAATCGAGTTGAACCTAGTTTCGTTGTAGAATTCCTTGATGAAGATGGTGATATTTTATGTAAAGATCAGACAGATATTGTTTGGGAAAAAGATGAACTTGTAGCAGTTGTTGCATTGGGTGTAGGTGAAACTAGTTCAATCCCATTTGGTGCAAATGTTACAAAGGGACTTTCATCTTTCAAGGTGTCGAGTACATTTAAGTATCATGAGCCAGTTAAGGCAGAGTCTACAACAGTATCTTCATCATCTAGCAAAAAGTCTTCTTCGGCTTCTTCGGCAAAGTGGGATGAAATCCTTGATGACTATGAAAAGGTTGTAAACAACTATGTAAAGGTATATAGCAAGGCTATGGCTGGTGATATTTCTGCATTGTCAAGTTATATGGATCTTTTAGAGGATGCTGAAGACTTGGCTGATGAATTAGAAGATGCAGAAGATGATATGAGTACCTCACAGATGGAGCGTTATGCTAAAATATCTGCAAAGTTGACAGAAGCTGCGCTGAATGCTCTTTAACAAATTACAAGTTTAAACTGAATGTGACATGAAACGAATTTCAATTATTGCTCTGCTGTTTATGGCAGTGTCGTGTTCTTCTCCAGTAGAAAAATATATAAAAAATGATTTTGCTAGAGTTGTCCGTGAGGATGCTCTTGATGAAGAGGTTCAGGATGAGATAGATAGACTAGTCTCTTTGTTTGAAGATTTGGCAGATAAGGCTAACCCAGATGCAAAACAAGCCAAGGAATTGAAAGCCAAGGCAGATAAGATGGAGAGGGAAATTTATTCAAGAATGGATTCCTATAATAGGACAGGTAGTTATAGCTATATCATCAATATTGTGAATGATGCCGATGAGTGCGAGGCTATGCAAGCAAGGGCAAACTCATTGGCAAAAAAAGCAAAACCTTATAATAATCATAAAGATAAGCAGATTAAGAGTGTTGTACAGTATCTAAACAATGTTGATGCAAAGACCTTAATGAATTCATCTAACTTAGTTAAGAATGATTCTGTTACCGTTGAGCTATTTTTTGACAAGGTGTTTGGAACTCCTGCCAAGATGGCTAATCCTTCAGAACAAGATCTTGAAGACCTTACTGTTGCATATATGACAAATTATTTTCTTGACAATCCAACACCTACTGTATTAGCATATAAATTTCAGAAAAAGGAAGATAGATGGTACATTACATTGTCTGATGAAACACAGTATTTTTTATCGGCTATTAAGTATGGCAAGGGAGAGTATTCATATCAGTATGTTGAAACGGATGATCCATTCTCAAATAGTTCATCACCATCAACTACGTCAAGCGCACGAATTAATACAAAAGTAAGTTCGGGTGATGTGGATAAGTTCCTTGATAAGTATGAAAAGTTTGCAACTACCTTTGTTAAGGAATATAAGAAACTATATGCTAAGTCTATGCCTGGAGATATTTCGGTTCTGGAAGATATTGAAGAATTAATGGATCAAGCAGACGAGTTTGAGGAGGAATGTGAGGATTTTGATGGAAATATGACACCAAAGCAGTTGGAACGCTATACGCAAATTATGTTGAAGATAACAAATGTATTGGCTGAATAATGAATAACAAATAAAAATTAATGGGTTGGTAATATCAGCATTACCAACCCATTAATTTGATGATAAACTCCCGTATCATAGCGTATATGTAAAAGTTTCAGGTGTGTTGCTAACACTTGGTTTGGGGTTCTGATCTCGGTGATGAGTATGCTGTTAAATACTCTGTAGTATATAAAACCGAGGGAGGATAGCAGACTGTCTTTACTTAGACACGATCACGCAAGTCTCTGTGCAAGCTCCCCTAAGCCTACGCCAGTGGCTGCGGACCTTCTCGATCTTACCAAGGCGGAGGCGTGTATACGCTCTTACCTTAATAAGCTTCAAGACCACTACTATCGTAGTAGCTTGGACGATCGGATCTGCGACTCGTCTTTTCATAATGGTTACTAATGGACTTGTTCGAGTCGCGTCGGAGCCATCTAAAGTTACATCTCCCTCGGAAGTTATATGTCAAGAAAGAAAAAACAGGTATCCGTTAGGGGCAGATACCTGTATTTTATTGTCCATTAGCTTTTCATTCGAAAAGACGATACAAAGGTAGATATTTTTCTTTTCTCTGCAAATGTTTTTAAAAGTAATGTTCTAATTACCTGTAATTCTATAGTCTAGGGCCTTTCTTGATGCTTTGTGACATGGAGATGTCATCTAGATGCTTTAATTTTTCCCAACTTTCTTTGCCAATCAATTGACATAGCCCTAAATCTCCGAGTTTTTCTAATGATCTGGGTTCAATGTTGTCAAAAAGAATGAAATATGTCTCTCTTATGCAGTGGTTCTTTGCCTCTACTAGCGTCCTAAATCCATCCCTCTCTTTTTCGAGTCTTTCTGCTTTTGCTTTTATCCGATTGTATTCGTCTACCAGCTCTCCCATTTCTTTGTCAAGCCTGGTGTTTTGGCAGCAGAGTATAGCAATCGTCTCGTCTTTCGATGCGATGGTTTCAAGCTGCTTTTCATTTTCACATTTAAAGGTTTCTTGCTGATAAATAAGTTGGGATTTATGCAATTCTTCTGGCTCTTTCATCTGTGCGTCCATGTCTTTAATCTGTGCCTGGCTTTCATCAAAAGCCTTTGATAAGCTGCGGACTCTTGGGGAAATCCCCAAGCTATCTGTGACTCGATCAAAAACAGCTTTAGCTGTCGTCTTGATTGATTTCTGCAGTTCACTTGCAAATCTGCTTGTAAGTAACGCAACTTACTGATAATCATATATAGTTCGATTCCCGTCCGGAATGGGATATATAGAAATCCGGTCCTATAGATATGCAGGTGACATGCCCCCCCCGGCTAGGGGTCGTGAGCGACAGGCAAACGGTCCAGCGGACCTTTGCAGCGAGCAGCCCGAACGGGAGGCGGGGGTCACCGGAATACTATAGAACGATATATACGGTAGACTAAACTTCTGCATGAGGCCAATGAAGAAATATTTGTCTTTGTTCTTGATGTAGTTCATGTCTACATGTATGCAGATCCTCCAGCAATTAAAAACTCAGAATCAAGAGATTATAATAGAAAACTCCTCACAGTTGGTTACCAATCGTAACCAACTGCTTTGTTTATACAATGTTTTCAAACGAGTTCCGACATCTTGAAGAATAAATCCATATCTTTGTGGAAAGTCTAAAATGCATTGGTATGTCTGAGATTGAAAAAATAAGATTATTTGATAACCAAAAGATCAGAACTGTTTGGGTGGAGGAAGACGAGGAGTGGTACTTTTCTGTCAAGGATGTTGTCACAATATTGACAGAAACGACTAATGCCAAGGACTATATTTCCAAAATGAGAAGAAGGGATGAGGAGCTATCCAAAGGGTGGGGACAAATTGTCCACCCCCTTACAGTTCAGACGGCAGGAGGACCTCAAAAAGAGAACTGTGCAACATTAGAAGGCATATTCCGCATTATACAGTCTATACCATCAAAGAAGGCTGAGCCGTTCAAAGTCTGGATGGCCTCAGTGGCTGCAGAGAGAATCAACCAGATGATTGATCCGGAACTGAGCATAGATCAGGCAATAGCTGACTATCGAAGGCTTGGTTATTCTGAATCCTGGATTACACGACGCATTAAAACGATCGAGATCCGTAAAGGTCTGACAGATGAATGGAAGCGAGGAGGCATCACAAAGGAGATTGACTTTGCGATGCTGACTGACTTGATGTCAAAGACCTGGAGTGGACTGACCACCAGTGAATATAAGAGGCATAAAGGGTTGACAAAAGAGAATCTTCGTGACAATATGACGAATATGGAACTGCTTCTCAATGCTCTGGCAGAGGAAA
Source organism: Candidatus Cryptobacteroides sp. (assembly GCA_045586745.1). GTDB lineage: Bacteria > Bacteroidota > Bacteroidia > Bacteroidales > UBA932 > Cryptobacteroides. The sequence goes on along the minus strand of JAZNAW010000052.1, from coordinate 18,840 downwards.
CTGCTACTGAAATCAGCAGGGAACGTAATCCACAGGGATTGACGGAAAATGCAAGAATAGCCAAGGAGGGTGCAGATGTCGCAAAGGCCGCTCGTGAAGATGTGGAGAAACGTCTCGGAAGAAGCGTGGTTTCATCTGAGAAAGCCATCGACTACATTCAATCTCCCGAAGAACTTCCTTTTGAAAAACCAGACGAACAATAAAGGCAGATTTTTCGAAATTCTCATGACACCGCTTGTGAATCCACTTGCAAGAAGAATAAATAGAATATATGACATACCGACAGAGTCTTGGACGAAAGAAGCATTTCCCTAAGTTTTCTGCTTCTTGAGCCAAGACTCTGTCGGTATGTTATAACGATATTCAGTCTACAAAGACATTCCAGCCGAATACATCTTCGACTTCGCCGCGATGGAGGGCTGTAAGGTAGTTGTAAAGTGCAAGAGATTTAGGACCGCACTGTCCGTCGCCGTAGGTGTATACTGTTTCCTGATCCGACTCAAGGAAAGGCTTGTCGACAAGCTTGTGGACAGGAGTGATGACAACAGCTGTACCGCATTCTCCGACTTCGTCGAATGTGCTGAGCTCATCAGTATGAACGGGTCTTCTCTCCACTTCCATTCCGAGATGGGCCGCAACGGTTTCAAGCGACATGTTGGTGATCGAAGGAAGGATTGAATCCGACTTCGGAGTGATGTATGTGTTGCCTTTGATTGCAAAGAAATTCGAAGAGTTGAACTCGTCGATATATGTCTTTGTTGCAGGATCGAGGTAGAGGACTGCCTTGTATCCCTGCTCATGAGCAACATTCAGGGAATAGAGCGAGCATGCGTAGTTGCCTCCGACCTTGAATGAACCTGAACCGTTAGGTGCGGCTCTGTCATAGTTTCTTGCGATTACGACATCGACTGCATCCAAAGCTCCTCCCACATATGCTCCTACAGGAGAGCATAGCATCAGGAAAGTACTTTCTTTTGAAGACTGTACTCCGAGCTGGGGATTTGTACCTATCAGAGTAGGGCGGAGATAAAGTGATGTTCCGGTCGCCTCATATGGAGGAAGATAATCAATGTTCTCCAGAACCGCCCTCTTGCAGATATCTACAAACATTTCAACTGATGGAGCCTCGATTCCCAGGAATTTCGCAGATCGGATCAGACGTTTTGCGTTTTCCTCTGGTCTGAACAACCGGATCCTTCCGTCCTTGCCCCTGAATGCCTTGAGTCCCTCGAAGCACTCGATAGCATAATGGAAGGCTCCACAGAAGCTGCTTACCTTTACATAGTCGTCAGTATGACTTTCTACAGGTGACCATTTGCCATCCTTGAATGAAGTGGTGAGGATCGTGTTCGTTTTAGTGTAGGAAAATGTGAGTTTGCTCCAGTCGATGTTTGCCATGATTATATCAGATTAATATTTCAAATAATTGGTTATTCTCGTTGATGTATTCGTATTTTATACCGAGAGAGTTCATCCTCCCGATAAGAGGTTCAAAGTCTTCTTTTGATACAAGTTCGATACCTATAAGTGCAGGGCCGAAATTCTTGTTTGTCTTCTTTATGTACTGGATGTACACAAGGTCGTCGGACGGACCGATGACGTTGTTTATGAATGAGACGATAACTCCCGGTTTCTGTGGGAATTCCACGATGAAGTAATGTTTCAGGCCTTCATAAAGAAGGGATTTCTCGCGGATCTCCTCCATTCTCGTGATGTCGTTGTTGCTGCCGCTGACGATGCATGCAACCTTCTTTCCCTTGATCTTGTCGGCGTAGAAGCGAAGCGCAGCGGTTGCCAGAGCTCCTGCCGGCTCAACTACTATCGCACTCTTGTTGTACATCTGTATGATCATTGTACATACCGCCCCTTCCGGTACGACAACGATATCGTCGAGAACCTCTTTACAGACTTCATATGTCTTTGCACCTGCCTTCTTGACAGCTGCTCCGTCGACAAACTTGTCGATATCCTCGAGCTCGACAGGACCGCCGTTCTCGATGGCAGCCTTCATGCACGGCGCTCCACCAGGCTCGACACCGATGATCTTGGTTTCCGGCGACATCGCCTTTATATATGAACCGAGTCCTGAAGCAAGTCCGCCTCCTCCGATAGGGACAAAGATGTAGTCGAGTCTGTCAGGTGTCTGGCTGAGAATCTCCTTTCCTATCGTGCCCTGACCTTCCATGACTTTAGGGTCATCGAACGGCGGAATGAATGTCTTACCGTTTTTATTTGCGTATTCAATTGCAGCGGAATTGGCTGCATCGAAAGTGTCTCCTGTAAGAACGATCTCTATAAATTCCTTTCCGAACATCCTGACCTGCTCGATCTTCTGCTTCGGAGTGGTGACAGGCATGAATATCGAACCCATTATCTTGAGCTTGCTGCATGAGAATGCAACACCCTGCGCATGGTTTCCGGCACTTGCGCATACGATTCCGTTTTCAAGGGATTCCTCAGAAAGCGAACGGATCATATTGTACGCACCCCTGATCTTGTATGACCTCACCATCTGGAGGTCTTCTCTCTTCAGGTATACCTCGGCATCATAGATGTCAGAGAGATTGTTGTTCTTCTTGAACGGCGTCGGTTCAAGAATCTCCGAAAGCACAGCAGCTGCGCGGTCAATTGCCTCGGTTGTAGGAATGTACTTGTTGTTCATTTTGTAATGAATTTAAATCGCATTTCGATTTATGCCTCAAAATTATAATTAAAATCGGTGAAATCCTAATAAACCGTTGAACTTCATCGACTAATTCATCATTATCAGTGCAATGGACCTGTGGCTGAACTCCAGCCTGACATGATCCTGTGTCGCCTTATTAAGCGTCGCCTTCCACCAGTTGTCAAAGACTACATTGTCTGTAGGCCATTCAAGCCCTTCGGACTTGATCCGGAGGCTGTTGTCAGGACTGAATATGGATATCCTTCTTCCTTCGCCACAATCCATCTCGAATGTATCGGTAACGGCAAAGATCGTCGCATGGTCGGAAACCATTTCCACATTGATTCCCATACCCTCAAGGTCATATGTCCTTGCATATTCCATCAGCAGGGATATGTTTCCTATAGTGTGGTCCTCCCTCTCACCTGTCGCTCCGAGGATATATATCTGGGATATGCCCTTTACGTTTTCAAGTGCCCATCTGAAGGCCTTTGTCTGGTCGTTATGCTCCTGTTCGTCTATCTGGACTATGATGTCGCTGTGTCTCTTGCGTAGGGCAGGTGACAGTGAATCCATATCTCCCACCACGACATCCGGAAGCCTCTTCTCTCCAAAGACAGACTCGCTTGCGCGAAGAAACTTCTGCAGCGCCCCGTCGCAGCAGATGATGAAGTCCGCAGCACCGATGAGGTAACGTGGATAGTCCGATTTCGGAAATCTCCCGTCGCAGATTATGACTACCGTCTTATGCATGCTTTCCTGTTATCTGGGATGATGTTCCCTGTGTTGTTCCGTATGACTGCGGCTCCCTGAATCCGATAAGGAAGTCCTTCACCGCCATCTTCTTCTTGCCGGCCAGCTGAAGTTCTGTCACTGAAAGCGCTCCGTCTGCTGTCGTGATCGCCAGATATGTCTTTCCGTCAGAGAGAACTGTTCCAGGTGCTGCATTCTCGAGACCACATGCGGACAGCATAGCCGCATACTCCTCTCCGGTAACCTTCAGTGTTCTGTATATCTTCATCTGGAGGATTTTTTCGCCCTTTGTAAGTTCAGTGAATGCTGCAGGGTATGGACTCAGACCGCGGATGAGGTTATAGATGTCCTTTGTCCTGCCGTTCCAGTCGATGTGGCAGAGTTCACGGGTAATCTTCGGTGCAGGTTTCAGTATCTCCGATCCCTGGATGAAGCTTCTCTGGACGCGCAGCTCCACATTGTTCTCGACTATCGCCTCAACCGTGTTGATGACAAGTTTGGAGCCGAGTTCCATGAGCTTGTCATGAACTTCGCCTACGGTCTCGTCTGGTCCGATGCGGCAGTCATAACGGTACATGATGCCTCCCGTATCCATTCCGTCGTCAATCATGAATGTGGTGACACCTGTGGTCTTCTCTCCGTTTATCACAGCCCAGTTGATTGGTGCGGCTCCACGGTACTGCGGAAGCAGGGCGGCGTGGAGGTTGAATGTACCGAGTTTAGGCATTTCCCATACCACCTTCGGAAGCATTCTGAACGCCACAACCACAAAGAGGTCAGCTTTCCATGCCTTCAGGGCTTCAAGGAAATCCGGATCCTTGAGCGAAAGAGGCTGTAGAACAGGTATGTTGTGCTCTACAGCATATTTCTTTACAGCACTCTCATTGACCTTCAGGCCACGTCCGCTGGCCTTGTCAGCCACTGTGACCACTCCCACGATGTTGTATCCGTTCTTTATGAGTTCGTCAAGCGGTGCCACCGCAAATTCCGGTGTACCCATATAGACGATTCTTGTCTTCTTGAAGATATCCATTATCCTTGTCTTTAGTTTTCTGAATCCGCTCTTTATCGAATCCATGTTGAAGAATGTGGAGTCATTGATCGCCTTCCATGTGAGGAAGAGTCCTGTCGGGAAAAGTACATAACTTGAGAAGAACACTCCGGCGAACGGTCCGACCGCTCCGTCTCTGGCCAGTTTCGATCCTGCGATGTCGATTACATAATATGCAACGAAGAAAAGCACGGAAATGATGGCTGATGCTCCAAGACCTCCCTTCCTGATGATCGCACCTAGAGGGGCGCCGATGAAGAAGAAAATGAAGCATGCAATGGCAAGGGCGAACTTCTTGTAAACCTCGATGTCGATGAGCCTCAGGGTGAATGTGTAGTGATACCTTTCCCTCGAATATGTGTTAAGCTCCGTCTGAAGCTGTGATGCATTGTTTCTGGCTTCTCTGACAGCGTCGATTTCCTTGTCAATATCATCCCACCTGTTGATCCTTTCATGTACAAAAGGCGTTTTGCGGACTACTTTTGACGAGGTGTCCAGCTGGGAGCCGTATCTCATTGTCCTTGAAGCGTTCAATGTGATTATGTTCCTGGTCTTTCCTACTGCATTAAGCGTGCTTATCGAATCTTCGCTATGGTGAAGCTGCTTGAGGTTCATCGATTTGACCTGGTCCTTGAACCTGCTTGTGTCAGACTTCTGGAACGCATAGTTTTCCAAAGGGATGATGAGTTCCTGTCTGCTGAAGTCTATCTTCTGGAACTGCAGGGTTGTGTCACGGTACTTCCTGTCGTTGGTTTCCTCATAATTGGAACCGCTGAACATTGTGAACGAAAGATGTGACTTGTCCTTGGACATGCTCATCATTGCGGAATCCGCAAGCGTAAGACTTGTGTTTCCCTTGTTCCCCGTATGGTTGTAGACCATGACTCCGTGCATGATGCCTGTTTCGTCATTTCTTTCATCCACCCTCAGGATATAGCCGTCGATGCCGTTGTAGAATGTCTTTGTCGGAATCTTGATCTCTTCCTTGGTCTTTCCGATATCTTCCCTTAACTGATAGATCTTGTTGTATGCCACAGGAATGAGGTCATTGGATACGAAGAATGCACCGATGCTTATTACAAAGCACGCTATGGCAAGAGGAATCATCATTCTCTGCAGAGATATTCCGGCGGCCTTGATGGCAAGAAGCTCGTTGTTCTCTCCAAGCTGACCCATTGTCATCATTGATGACAGCAGTGTAGCCAGAGGAAGGGAGAGGGGGAGCATGGTGATGCATCCCCATCCCAGAAATTCCATTATGACCTTGAAACTCAGACCCTTGCCGACAAGCTCGTCGATGTAGAGCCAGAGGAACTGCATCATCAGGATGAATACGACGACCAGCAGGATCGCTATGAACGGTCCTATGAACGATTTCAATATGAACTGGTCTAACTTCTTCATCTTCGAAATCCCCCTAATAGGGGCAGGGGGTTAGGATATCGGTTGATAGAATCAGCGAACCGCTGATTCTACAAGTTTTGCAAGGGCAGCTGAAAGTCCGTCGACGTTCTTTCCGCCGGCTGTTGCAAGACCAGGCTGTCCGCCGCCGCCGCCGAGGATCAGCTTCGCCGCCTCGCGTACATCAGCACCTGCATTCTTTCCGGCCTTCACGAGATCTTCCGAATACATCACGAGGAGCTGCGGCTTACCTGCAGCCTCGAACGCAGCGACAACCGCAAGATTCTGCGCCTCCTTCTGAAGCATGAATGCGGCATTCTTGAGCATTACAGGATCCATCGGAGTGTCTATCTTTACAACGTTCACGCCGTTCGTCTCGACAGCCATGCCCTTGAGAGTGCCCTTGAGCGCGAGAGTCTTCTCCTTGGCGATCTCCTCCATCTGCTTCTTGAACGCCTCGTTCTCCTCGACCATCTTCCTGATTGCGCCTGCAAGGTCAGGGACGTTGTTGAAGAACGCCTTGGCGGTACGGATTGTGGCCGCCATCTCGTCTACAAGAGCCTCTGCGTGAATTCCGGTCACAGCCTCGATACGGCGTACACCTGCGGCGATGGCAGACTCTGAAACGATTCTGAAGAAACCTATGCGGCCTGTAGCCGATGCATGTGTACCACCGCAAAGCTCGCATGACTCTCCGAACTTCACGACGCGTACCTTGTCACCGTACTTCTCGCCGAAGAGAGCCATGGCTCCCATGGCCTGTGCCTCTTCCATAGTGGCACCGCGGTTTTCGTCAAGATGGTGGTCCGCTCTGATCAGAGCGTTCACCCTGCCTTCCACAAGCCTGATCTGCTCGTCGCTGAGCTTCTCGAAGTGTGAGAAGTCGAAGCGGAAGGACTTGTCGCTTACATATGAACCCTTCTGTTCCACATGTGTTCCGAGAATCTCACGGAGAGCCTGGTGGAGAAGGTGTGTTGCAGTATGGTTGTTCTCGATCTGGATTCTTCTTTCGGTATCCACATGGAGGCTGAAACTTTCTGTGCAGTCAGCAGGAATGCGTTCAGCGACATGGATTGTGAGGTTGTTCTCCTTGACAGTGTTCACGATATTGATCTTCTCACCGCTCTCCGAAAGGATGTAGCCGGTATCTCCGACCTGACCACCCATCTCCGCGTAGAACGGTGTGCGCTCGAACACGAGCTGGTACATGGTCTTGTTCTTCGCCTTCACGGTACGGTGGCGTGTGAGCTGTACTCCCTCGAGCTCGGTGCAGTCATATCCGAGGAACTCGATGTTGTCGCAGTGCGCGAACTCGACCCAGTCTCCCGATTCGATTGCAGTTGCGTTACGTGCCCTGTCCTTCTGCTTCTGGAGCTCCACCTGGAAGCCTTCGATGTCGATGGTGTATCCCTTTTCCGATGCGATGAGCTCAGAGAGGTCGATAGGGAATCCGAATGTGTCATAAAGCACGAATGCATCCTCTCCAGAGATCACCTTGGTCTCCGCTGACTTTGCCATGATGTTGTCCATCAGACGGATACCTCTGTCGAGGGTGCGGAGGAAAGCCATCTCCTCTTCCTTGATCACGCGCTCGATAAGTGTCTGCTGCTTCACTATCTCAGGATAGAACTCGCCCATGTCGTCTACGAGCTGGCCCACGAGGCGGCAGAGGAAAGGTTCGTTGAATCCGAGGAATGTGTATCCGTAACGTACCGCACGGCGGAGGATTCGGCGGATCACATATCCGGCCTTCACGTTTGAAGGAAGCTGGCCGTCAGCGATAGAGAAACTGATCGCACGGATATGGTCGGCGATTACACGCATCGCGATATCCTCTTCGGTGATATTTCCGTACTTGTGTCCTGAAAGCTCCTCGATCTTTGCGATCATGCCTGTGAACACGTCTGTGTCATAGTTTGACTTCTTTCCCTGGAGAGCCATGCAGAGGCGCTCGAATCCCATACCGGTGTCAACGTTCTTGTTAGGAAGAAGTTCAAGCTCGCCGTTTGCCTTGCGGTTGTACTGCATGAACACGTTGTTCCAGATCTCGATCACGAGGTGGTGGTCCTTGTTCACGAGTGAAGCTCCCGGCACCGCAGCTCTCTCCTCGTCGCTGCGGAGGTCTATGTGGATCTCCGAGCAAGGTCCGCAAGGACCTGTGTCACCCATCTCCCAGAAGTTGTCCTTCTTGTTTCCGAGGAGGATGCGGTCTTCAGGAAGGTGGCGCTTCCATGCCTCCATGGCCTCTGTGTCGAGCGTTGTTCCGTCTGCCTCAGAGCCCTCGAACACGGTCGCATAAAGTCTGTCCTTGTCCAGCTTGTATACTTCGGTGAGAAGTTCCCATGCCCAGTCGATCGCCTCGTCCTTGAAATAGTCGCCGAAGCTCCAGTTTCCGAGCATCTCGAACATGGTATGATGGTATGTGTCGCGTCCGACCTCTTCCAGGTCATTGTGCTTTCCGCTCACGCGGAGACACTTCTGACTGTCTGCGACCCTCTTCCATTTTGCCGGGCTGTTACCAAGGAACCAGTCCTTGAACTGATTCATTCCGGCATTGGTGAACATGAGGGTAGGGTCGTTCTTCACGACCATAGGTGCCGACGGCACAATCTGGTGACCCTTCGAAGCGAAGAAGTCCAAAAATGCTTTTCTGATCTCTTTGGAAGTCATATTTCGTATATTTTTATTTCAAACTGTAAGGCTGTATTTCGGTCAGCCGCAAAATAACTCGCAAAATTACGCAAATTATCCGTAATAATCCAGAGAAAAACCCACTTTCGTGCGTGTGTGTCAAAAAATAATATTTTTTATAGATGAATGGGAGATTTTGTGTATATTTGCGCCCGTATGTCCAAAAACAAGAACTATATTTTCAATGACAGGACGCTCATGTATGAGATCAGGAAGCGTTCAAGGATGTCGCAGGTATTGAAGTCTGCGGCTGTCTTTGCGTTGAGCATCTGCATGTCTGTCCTGTATTTCTGGCTCTACACATCTGTTTTCGGACTTGAACTTCCGAAGACGGTGCTTCTGAAGAAGCAGAATGCCGAGTGGTGTTCGAAGATGGAGCTCATGAACAGACAGCTGGACGGTTATGAAGATGCTCTCGCGTCGCTTCAGATGAGGGACGACGATATATACAGGTCGATTTTCGGTATGCATGAGATACCTGCCGAAGTCCGCAATGCAGGATTCGGAGGTGTCAACAGATATGCTTACCTGGACGGTATAGACCATAACGGTCTGCTCAAGAGCACGACGGTCAGGATGGATGTCCTCACGAAGAAATCCTATGTCCAGAGCAAGTCTTTCGACGAGGTGGCCCAGCTCTCGAAGAAGGCTGGCGACATGGCCTCATGCATTCCTGCAATCCCTCCGATCAATCCCGACCCTTCAAATTACAGGCTTTCCAGCGGATTCGGATACAGAGTCGACCCTGTATACGGCAGGTCGGCACGTCATACTGGAGTGGACTTTGCCCTTGATTCAGGCAACCCGGTATATTCTACCGGTGACGGCGTCGTGGAGAGCGTGAAATTCGAATTCTTCGGATATGGAAACCATGTGGTTATCGACCATGGCTTCGGATACAAGACCAGATATGCCCATCTCAAGAACATCGGCGTGGTCGAAGGCATGAAGGTGAAGAGGGGAGAGTGCATCGGCGAGAGCGGAAATTCCGGAAAGTCTACAGGACCTCATCTCCATTATGAAGTCATCTACAAGGGCAGTCCGGTCAATCCGAGCAACTATTACGATCTTTCCATCACTCCGGAAGAGTATGCCACAATGGTACAGAATACTGCCGACATGTCCGAGAAGATGACACTCCATCCGTCACATAGGAAAAAATCCGGCAGCCGTTCATGAGCAGCAATTACATATTTGACAAGGACGACATAAGGTTCAGGAAGAAGAAGACATCAGTTTGGGCGGTTGTGCGCAAGATACTGATGTTTTTTGTCGCATCCGTGTCAATGGCGGTCCTGTATTATGTGATATTCTCCCTGCTCTTCAGTACGGAAGAGGAAAAGAGGCTGCGTCAGGAGAACAGGATGTATGCAAGGGAATATCCGGAACTGGAAAGAAAGGAGAAGATGCTTTCGGATGTCGTGGATGGTCTGATGGTCAGGGATGACGATATTTATACGGAGATATTCCATACTTCGGCGCCGGATGTGGATCCGCTGTCCACGATAGATTTTCTGGCAGGCTATGATTCGATTCCGGATCAGGACATAGTCCTGTATTCTGCAGCCAAGCTTGACCTTGCGTGCAGAAGCGCGGACAGAGTCGAGGATAATTTCCGAAGGATTGCGGAGATCCTGGGAGCCGAAGGCTATTCGCTTCCTCCGATGACCAATCCTCTGAAGAATTATTCGTTTGCCCAGACGGGAGCCTCGACAGGCAGCAGGATAAACCCTTTCTACAAGGTGCCTGTGCAGCATAACGGTCTGGATATGATCGCGCCTTCGGGAGAGCCGGTATATGCGGTGGCGGACGGTGTCGTAAGCAATGTGACCCGTTCGCGTAAGGGACTGGGAAACGTGGTGGAGATAGATCACGGTAACGGATATCTGACCAGATATGCCCATCTGGCTGATGTCGAGGTCAGGAAGGGACGCAGGTTGGAAAAAGGTACCCGCATAGGGTATGTCGGCGTGTCGGGAAACTCCTTTGCTCCTCATCTTCATTATGAGGTCATAAAGGATACGGTTGTCATGGACCCGGTGAACTATATGTTCGCATCAGTGACTCCGGAGGAATATGTAAACATGTTGGTCATGTCGGTCACGACCGGCCAGTCAATGGATTGATATGGAAAAGTATTTTTACACGATCGGTGAGGTTGCCGAAATTCTTGGAGAAAGCACTTCTCTTGTACGCTTCTGGGCCAATGAGTTTCCGAAATTCATAAAGCCGCAGAGGAACGCAAAAGGCAACCGTCTCTTTACCAAGGAGGATGTCGAGACATTCAAGCATATCCATCTGCTTGTGAAGGTGGAGGGCCTGACTCTGGAAGGGGCTGCAAAGAGGCTCAAGGGTGACAGGAAGGATGTCATAAACAAGGCACGCGTGCTGGAATCTTTAAGAAGCATCCGTCAGCAGCTGGCGGAGATAAAGGAGGACCTTTAATGGAATTCAAGGTAAGGGACGTCATAAGCGTAATTGAGGATTTTGCGCCGCTTTCCATTCAGGAAGGATGGGATAACAGCGGTCTGTGCATCGGCTCTCCCGATGCTCCGGTCACCTCTGTCCTTCTCGGTCTGGACTGCACTCCTGGGCTTGTGGATGAGGCGGTGGAATGTGGCGCGGACATGATCGTAACACACCATCCTCTGATATTCTCGGGTCTGAAGAAGATATCTCCGGAAGATCAGGTAGGTGAGGCTGTCATCAAGGCCATCAGGGCCGGCATAAGCATATATGCGGCACACACAAGTGCTGACAAGGTCATTTCCGGAGTGAGCGGAGCAATGGCTGCAAGGCTCGGACTTCAGAATGTCGCAATCCTGGATGAGGACGGCGACGGAACCGGACTTGGAGTTGTGGGCGACCTTCCGCAGCCGCTTCCGGCAGATGAGGCCGTGAAGCTTGTGAAGGAGAGATTCGGCCTCAAAGCAATGAGGACTTCCAGGCCTGTAGACGGTATGATCAGTCGTGTGGCGATGTGCGGCGGATCCGGAGGCTCGCTCATAAAGGCGGCCATGGCTTCAGGGGCCCAGCTCTACATAAGCGGAGACATTTCATACCATAATTTCTTTACACCTGAAGGATTCATGATCATGGATATAGGACATTATGAAAGTGAAATAGAGATAGTTGACATTTTATTTTCATTGTTAAGGAAAAATTTTCCTACCTTTGCAGTTCGCATTACACAGAATATATATAGTAACCCGATATTTTATTTTTAAGCGATATGGCTAAAAAGACAAAGAAAATCGAGACACCGATTGACCAGAGAGAAACCTTCGTGTCGATTCAGAAGAGCTTTGCTGACTCGGATCTCAGTGTAGGTGAGAAACTTAAGACTCTTTATGTCCTCCAGCAGGCTGACACTGCCATCGACAAGATCCTTCAGCTCAGAGGAGAACTTCCTGTCGAGGTCGAGAATCTCGAGAACGAGATTGCCGAGCTCAAGGCAAAGGCGGAGCGTGTTTCTGAACTCATCGATGAATATACCAGATCAATAGGAGAGAACAAGCTCAACATCACGGAGTGTGACGATCAGATCGAGAAATACAAGGCTCAGCTTGACAAGGTGTCGAACAGCCGCGAGTATGACTCCCTCAACAAGGAGATCGAGAATGTCGGACTTCTCAGGCAGATTGCTGAAAAGAACATTTCCGAAATCAAGGAGCGTATCTTCGAGAAGAAGAACGAGCTTGAGGTAGTCAAGGAGAAGATTTCTGTAAGGTCAACAGACCTCAAGGCAAAGAAGGAAGAGCTTGCTACGATCGTAGAGTCAACAGCAAAGGAGGAGGAAGATCTCCGCGCCAACAGGAACGAGTGCGCTGAAAAGATAGATGAAAGGACGATGAGCGCATACGAGCATATCCGTCAGAGCAGCAACAACCACCTTGCGGTAGTTTCTGTATTCAACGGTGACTCTTGCGGAGGATGCTTCAATACGATTGCACCGCAGAGACTTATTGACATTGCTTCAAACAGAAAGATGATCATCTGCGAATATTGCGGCAGAATTCTCGTAAATCCTGATTTTGAATAATCCTGCTTATGGCTGAAGATGGAATAAAGAGAACTTCGGCCAGGAGGAAGAAACAGTCAGTTGACTTGGATACGCTTGGGCTTGAGATGGGAAACAGACCGCCTCAGGCTCTTGACGTAGAAGAGGCTGTCCTAGGTGCCCTTCTGATTGAGCCGAACTGTATCGACGAGGCGATGGATGAACTGTCGCCTAATTGCTTTTATAGTGAAAAGCATCGTATGATATTCGAGGCCATGCGTTCGCTTTCGAATGAACATGTGGCTCTCGACCTTCTGTCCGTGTCCCAGAAGCTGAAGTCCAGCGGCAATCTTGAAATCGTAGGCGGTACGGTCGCCCTTGTCCAGCTGTCCCAGAAGATCGGTGCGGCAGCTCATATGGAGTACTATATCAGGATCCTTAAGCAGAAGTGCATACAGAGGGAATTGATAACAGCTTCGTATGATATCCTGAAGTCTTCTTACGATGAGGCGACAAATGTCGATGACCTTATCGACATGGCCCAGACCAAGGTCTTCGCAGCCATCCAGAACAATGTGAAGAAGGATGTCCAGGAGATCGGAAAGGTGATCAACGACGCCCTCGATGATATCCAGCGCCTCCAGAACACTTCAGGTCTCAGCGGAGTGCCTTCGGGATTTGCATCTGTGGATAGGATCACCCTCGGCTGGCAGGCATCGGACCTTATCATTCTTGCGGCGCGTCCTTCGGTGGGAAAGACTGCCTTCGTGCTCAATCTTGCACGAAATGCAGCTGTAGACCACAATATGCCGGTGGCGTTCTTCTCGCTTGAAATGCCTGCGATCCAGCTGGTGAAGCGTATGATGGTTTCCGAGACGAGACTCAGTGCAGACAAGATCAAAGGTGGTGTGAAGCTCGAGAACTGGGAATGGGAACAGCTTGACATCCAGCTCAAGAGGCTGGCGAAGGCTCCTATATATATAGATGATACCCCGTCTCTCCCTGTGATGGAATTCCGTTCCAAAGTCAAGAAACTTGTAAAGCAGAAGGGAGTGCGTCTCATTGTGGTCGACTACCTTCAGCTGATGCAGGGACCTGCGGAACTTCGAGGTATGCGTGAGCAGGAAGTCGCGGCGATTTCCCGTACCCTTAAGGCGACAGCCAAGGAGATGAATGTTCCGATCATCGCTCTTTCGCAGCTGTCCCGTCAGTCGGAAAACCGTCAGGGAAGCAACCGCCGTCCGCAGCTCAGCGACCTTCGTGAGTCAGGATCCATCGAGCAGGATGCGGATATGGTGATCTTTATACATCGTTATGACTACCAGGGACTCTCGGACAATCCTGACGATGTGGGAAGAACGCAGATCATCATAGCGAAGCATCGTAACGGTGCCATCGCTGACCTTGATATGCGTTTCCGTGCAGAGGAGGTGAGGTTCGTGGATGAATCAGAAAGCCTTGTAAACCAGATCGACGGAATGTCATATGCCTCCGCAATGAATGAGGACATCCCTCCGTTCGGCCCGGAACCGTCAGGAAATGACTTCGGCATGAATAATGACTTTATGTAGTCCGATGAGACTTTTGAGATACATATCTGTTCTCCTGTGTACATGTGGTGTCATGATGCATCTGCATGCCCAGGAGAATACTGTTTTTAAAGGAACTTCCTGCGTGCCTGTGCGGACCACGGTCGAGGAGGAGCTTGCATTCCATGCGGGCGAAAGGATGGATTTCATCCTCCATTACAAATGGGGCTCGATCAACACCGATGTGGGAACCGCTACCGTTACTCTTGATTCGACGGATCTCAACGGACATGAAGCATTCATGTGTCATGTGTCAGGAAGGACATCCAAGTTCTTCGACATCTTCTTCAAGGTACGTGAGGAATTCTCCTCATGGTTCACGAGAGACGGTCTGCGGCCCTTGAAATTTACCAGGGACACGTATGAGGGAGGATACGAAGCCCGTAATACCTATATTTATAAGTGGGATGCTTCGGAACCTTATATCGCGGCAGATATCTATATTTCAAAGACGGGTCAGAAGTCCATGGAACTGCCTCTTACCCCATGTACCTACGATCTTCCGGCGCTCTTCTTCTTTGCCAGGAACATGGACATAGAGAATGTAGAGCCGGGAAAGAGATATCCGATGACCTTTGCCATCGACGATGAGGTATTCAATGTCTATTTCATCCTCTATGGAAAAGAGACCATAAAGGTAAAGGGACTGGGAACCGTAAATACCATAAAGTTTGCGGCGAAACTGCTTGAAGGAGAGGTATTCAAGGGTGAGGAGGATATGATGATATGGATTTCAGACGATGAGAACCGTCTCCCTGTATATTTTGAAGCCCCCTTGCGCGTAGGTGTGGCGGCAGGCAGGATGAGCGGTTATGAAGGACTCAAGTATCCGTTCACATCGCTGATAAATAAAAAGAAAAGATAATGGCAAGAAAGAATGAGATAAGTCATTCCGGAAGAATTCTTGAAATAACTCCGGATTTTACTACCGTGCAGATAATCGTGTCATCTGCATGTGCGTCATGCCATGCCAAGGCTATGTGCGGCATGTCCGAAGATGAAGAGAAGGTCATAATGGTACCTACAGACCCGTATGCCGGGCATAATGTAGGCGACGAGGTCATTGTAATGACAAAAATGTCCATGGGATTGAAGGCAGTGTGGATATCTTATGTGATTCCGTTGGCTGTTTTAATGATTTTAATATTATCTTTGTCCTCCGTTATCGGTAACGAACTTTTACTGGGTTTCGTTTCGATAGCCGGTGTGGCGCTTTATTATCTTGGCATCTGGCTCTTCAGGGACAGGCTGTCAGATGAATTTGTATTTTATATCAAATAAACTATAACTGTAATGACAACAACTATTATCTGGACTATTGCAATCCTTACCGTTCTCGGTGCTTTGCTTGCGGTGGTTCTCTACGTTGTGGCTGAAAAGTTCAAGGTGGAGGAAGATCCAAGAATCGACGAGGTGGAGAAGGTTTTGCCTGGTGCAAACTGCGGAGGCTGCGGTCAGGCCGGCTGTCGTGCATTTGCGCAGTTCTGTGTCGAGTCGTCTCCGAATCTGGACAAATGCTTCTGCCCTGTGGGAGGTAATGACGGTATGCAGAAGGTTGCTGCCGTACTTGGTGTCGAGGTTGCCGTAAAGGATCCTCAGGTCGCTGTTGTACGCTGCAATGGAATATGTGAGAACCGTCCTCGTACGAACGAGTACGGCGGTCATCAGTCTTGCCGCGTGAAGGCTGCCCTTTACAGCGGTGATACAGGCTGTCCGTTCGGATGTCTCGGATGCGGTGACTGCGTCGCTGCATGTCAGTTCGGCGCAATCTCCATGGATCCTGCAACAGGTCTTCCTGTAGTGGATGAGGAGAAGTGTACTGCCTGCGGTGCATGCGTCAAGGCATGTCCTAAGAACATCATCGAACTCCGTAACAAGGGACGCAGAAACATGCGCGTCTTCGTTTCATGCGTGAACAAGGACAAGGGAGCAGTTGCACGCAAAGCCTGCAAGGCTGCATGTATCGGCTGTGGAAAATGTGCAAAGGTATGTCCGTTCGAGGCGATCACCGTTGAGAACAATGTGGCATACATTGATTTCACAAAGTGTAAGCTCTGTAAGAAATGTGTTGCGGAGTGCCCTACAGGAGCGATCCATGCAGTCAATTTCCCAGTGGTAAAACCGAAGCCTGAGGCTGCACCGGTACAGAAACCGGCTGAAGCTCCAGCGGCTGAAACAGTAAAGAAGGAGGAATAGGACCATGATGAAGACGTTTTCAATAGGCGGTATCCATCCGCATGACAGCAAGATCTCGAAGGACTGCAAGATCGAGGTTCTGCCTGTTCCTTCAAAGGTATTCATTTCTGTGGCCCAGCATCTCGGTGCTCCTGCAACTCCTATCGTGAAGGCAGGTGACCAGGTGAAGGTGGGTCAGGTGATTGCAGAACCAGCAGGTTTCATTTCTGCATATGTACATTCATCGGTGTCAGGTACCGTGAAGTCCGTAGGACCTCGCAAGGACCTCGCCGGAAACAATATGATCCATATCGAGATCGATGTGGAAGGTGACGAGTGGGCTGAAGGCATAGACCTTTCTGATACTCTCGTTACTGAGATTCCTCAGGACAACAAGGCCATCCTTGAGAAGATCAAGATGAACGGTGTGGTAGGTCTCGGTGGTGCCACCTTCCCTGCACACGTGAAGCTCTGTCCTCCTCCGGGCAAGAAGGCTGACTGCCTCATCCTCAACGGAGCGGAGTGCGAGCCTTATCTTACTTCAGACTACCGCATCATGCTTGAAAGAAGCAAGGAGATCGTCGTAGGTGCCGCAATCATGAAGCAGGTGCTCGGCGGCTGTCCTGCAGTGATCGGTATCGAGGAGAACAAGCCGGAGGCCATCAAGGCAATGTCTGCAGCGGTTGCAGAACTCCAGAAGACAGCCAAGGGTTATGACGGCATCTCTGTGATGACCCTCAAGAAGAAGTATCCTCAGGGCGGTGAGAAGCAGCTTATCGATGCTGTGATGGGCCGTCAGGTGAAGTCAATGGGTCTTCCTATCGATGTGGGTGCTGTTGTTCAGAACGTAGCTACATCGCTCGCAGTATATGAGGCTGTCCAGAAGAACATGCCTCTAATCACAAACGTGCTTACCGTGACAGGAGACTGTCTCCCTATGGACAAGCAGCACAACTACAAGTTCCGCATCGGTATGCCGCTTTCGTATGTTGCAGAAGTGGCAGGCGGTGTTCCTGAAGAGGCTGCAAAGATCATCAGCGGAGGTCCTATGATGGGTAAGGCCATCGCCAACCTTGACGCGACTACCGTGAAGGGATCGTCATCCCTCCTTTACCTGACTGCAGAGCAGACAGTACGTGGAGTGGAGTCTGCATGTATCCGTTGCGGAAAGTGCGCTGAGGCTTGCCCTATGGGTCTGGAGCCTTTCCTTCTCCAGAAGTATGCACGCAACGACATGATGGACGAGCTTGAGGAGAATGCGGTACACGATTGTATCGAGTGCGGATGCTGCCTTTACAGCTGTCCTGCAAACATTCCTCTTCTTGACATTATCCGTCTTGCAAAGGGCGACGTCATCAGAATTATTCGCGGTCGTTCGGCTAAATAAGGGCGCACGGCCCTTTGACCCCGGAAGCAGAAAAAAAGGGATATGCTTCCGTGAATCAAAGGCCCGTGCTGTCATGGAGAACGACTCGTTCAAATTGATAACTAAATAAAGCATAGTATAAATGGAAAAATTATTGGTTTCACCGTCGCCGCATCTTCATACAAAGACCTCTACGAAGTCTTTGATGCGTGACGTTGTGATCGCTCTTCTTCCGGCAGTCGTTGTGTCTGTCCTCTTCTACGGATGGGCGGAACTTCTGGTTCTCGGAGTGAGCGTTGCTTCATGCGTATTGCTGGAGTACCTTATCACAAAATATCTTCTCAAGGGTATATGCACGATCGGAGACTGGTCAGCTGTCATCACCGGTGTGCTTCTCGCCCTTAACCTTCCTGCATCTACCCCTTGGTGGGTTGTGTTCATCGGTGCTGTCGTAGCTATCGGTGTAGCAAAGATGACTTTCGGAGGTCTTGGTCAGAACCTCTTCAACCCTGCTATCGTAGGTCGTGTATTTCTTCTGATTTCATTCCCTACTTATATGACCGACTGGGCACAGCCGGCTGGTTTCATCAGCAACGGTTTTGTGGATGCATATTCAGGAGCAACCCTTCTCGGAATCGCGAAGGAAGGCGGAGTAGCTGCAGTCGAGGGACTCAATTATCTTGACACATTGCTCTTCAATATCGGTGGTTCTGCAGGTGAGCTTTCAGGTCTTGCACTTCTCGCAGGATTCGTATACCTCCTTGCGCGTAAGGTGATCCGACCATACATCACTGTATCGATCTGGGTTACTGTAGCAGTGTTCTCGGGAATCTTCTGGGCAATCAACCCTGCCGAATATACTGATCCGCTTTTCAACCTTCTTACCGGAGGTCTCCTTCTCGGATCCATCTTCATGGCAACCGACTATGTGACTTCTCCTATGAGCAACTGGGGTGGAGTAGTGTTCGGTGTAGGTATCGGTCTGATCACAATGCTGATCCGTTACTTCGGAGCATACCCTGAAGGTGTGTCATTCGCTATCCTTATCATGAACTCTGTGGTTCCTCTTCTCAACAAGTGGTTCCATGCTAAAAAGTACGGGAGGGCATAGGCTATGGCAGTACAATCATCATTCAAGAACATGACAAT
>JAZNAW010000051.1:0-5092 GCA_045586745.1 Candidatus Cryptobacteroides sp. | reverse complement strand
TTAGATTTATAGAGAGTAAGAACCGCAGAGCATCTGTATATGTTCACAACTGCCTCTTTCCTCTTCCATCATATAGCATTACTGCACGATTTACAAGCTGCTCACGATTATTAGTGGAAAGTTCTGCATAGAAGCGTTCGGCAGCACCTAATAAAGATTTTCCGGCAAGAGAGTTCCATTTCGCCCAGAAGTGTTTATACATTCCTTTGAAGATAATCTTGCATTCCTCTTCGCTCCAAGTATTCCACATATAGTAGAAGAAACTTGAAACTGCATTTTCAGGTAAAATTTTCATAATGATTTGAGTTGTTATGATTGTGATATAATTAGTACTGATATGTGAAGAGATTTGCTTGCATATACGCTATGCTGCATCCTTTATCGTGGTAGTGTCTGGAGTCTGGTCATCTGGACGTGATGGGGCAAGGTCAAGAGAGATTTTCCTGTCGAGTGCGGCAAGTTCTGACTTGAGGGTGCGGAGTTCGTCTTCCTTCTTCCAGGTCTTGGATACGATTTCCTGAAGTGCCGGAATATCCTTGTCAAAGGTGCTTATCCTATCTTGGTACTGGGCAATGACCTGTGGCATCCTCTGAAGTGCGTTCAGGAAATTGACGGTGGCTGCGTGAGTGTCTGCCATTGCTATCCTTCCACTGTTGTAAGTGTGCCTGTACTGGCCTCTCACACAGAACCTGTTGGAATAGACTGGCGTACCTGTTTCATAGGACACATCGGTGATGACCTCTATCGTAAATCCGTACAGGCTTCCTATCTTCTGGAACCTGCCGTCTGTCCGTGCTGTTCTAGCAATGGTCTGAAGTTTTGTTCCGATGACCTTTTCGTCCATTGCATTCACACCGTCTATCCTGACAAGGTTCAGGATGTTTCCTGCCGAATCGCATTTCATCTCTGCCAGGAACTGAGCCTGGTCTGCAAGGAGTCTGTCAAGGATATCTTGTGCCTGCTGTCTGTCCTGCTGTATCTTCCGCAGTCTTGTTTCCGTATCCCTGCGTCCCTTGTTGAATGATTTGCGTTCGCCTTCAAGGGAGGCAATACGTTTTTCCAGTTTTGCCTTATCCAGCAGGTCTGTGTTGCCGGAAAGTATAGCCATATATTCAGAGTAATTCATTCCGGATTTCTCATCTATCGAGCCCTCGTCTATGGTTCTTGCTCCCATTGCTCCGCTCTTGAGCTGGGATATGAAGGTCTGCTTGCAATGAAGGAGATTGAATTTGTAACTGTCGAGAGATTTCTCCACTGCGTATATGATGTCATCTACCGTGTTGTCTGCATATTGTTTTGCTATTTCGTTTCCTGCTCTGACACCTCGTCCGTCTCGCTGCTGAAGGTCAGAAGGTCTCCAAGGTGTATCGAGATGATGTATAGCCACGCAGCGTTTCTGTGCATTCACTCCCGTGCCGAGCATTGATGTCGATCCGAACAGGACTCTTACCTGCCCGGAGTTCATCTGAGCAATCAGTTCCTTTCTGGCTGTCTGGTTCTTACATTCCTGAATGAAACGGATTTCCTGTGCAGGTATTCCATAATCCTCAATGAGTTTTCGCTTGATTTCTGAATAAATGTTCCATTGTCCCGGCTGATATGTGCCCAGGTCAGAGAATATGAACTGAGTTCCCTTCTGAGATTCGTAACGATGATAATACTCGGCAACAAGTCTTGCACAATGACTTGCCTTGTTGTCTGGATGGTCTTCATACGAAGGATCGATGAGTCTCATATCAAGAGCCATCTTCCTTGCATAATCCGTTGCGATGAGCATCTTCGCCTGTTCTTCGCTTTCAGACAGGGGGGCTCTGCCAAGTATTGTGGCATCTCCGGAATTTGCAAACTCCATCAGTTTCTGAATGAAGGCTTCCTGGTCCGGAGTCGGTGGGATGTTGTGAAGCATCTCCCTCTTGCGTGGGCGGTCAACCCCGACATCTTCTGCCGTGCGGTAATCCGTTATCTCATTATAGAACGCTGCCAGTTCAGGAACCTTGATGAAGTATCTGAATCTCTCCTTCTGGACTATATTGTTTGTGACATTGAATTCAAATTCCGTAGTCTTCTTTGTGAATATGGCAGCCCAGGCATCAAAGCAAGGGATATGCTGTCTTGCCAGTTCGTTAGGACGCAGATACTTGAACAGTACATAGAGTTCTGTAAGGGAGTTGCTGATGGTGGTTCCTGAGAGGAATGTTGCACCAAGGTCCTTTCCTGTACGTTCCTGTATAGTCCTTATGGCATAGAGGAGATTGAGTGCCTTCTGACTGCCCTCTGGGTTTCCAAGACCTGCGACCCTGCTGTGTCTTGTATGGAACATAAGGTTCTTGAACTGATGGGATTCGTCGATGAAGATATGATCGATCCCCATCATCTTGAAGTCCACCACATCGTCACGACGTGAGTTTATGGCATAGGTGATATCCTTAAGTTTCGCCTCAAGGTTCTTCAGTCGCTTCTCAAGACCGCTGAGCATTCGCTTTGATATGTTCCTGCCTTGCTCTCTCAGGAGTTCAAGACTGGTCACTACGCTGTCAAGTTCCGCCTGTATGATGTCACGCTGTATCTCCTGTGACTGCGGTATCTTGCAGAACTGATCGTGAGACATTATCACGCAGTCGAAGTCGTTGTTGCGGATGTCGTTGAAGAAGCGGACCCTGTTGGCCGGAGAGAAGTCCTTTTCTGCGGCATACAGCACTTTCGCATCAGGATATGCGGTCATATATGTAGATGCTATTTCAGCCACATTTGCTTTGAGTGCTATTATCATCGGTTTCTGAGCCAGATGCAGACGCTTCATCTCGTGGGCAGCCATACACATAATGAGGGTCTTGCCTGTTCCGACTTCGTGATCGCAGATTCCGCCACCGTTCTGAAGGAGCATCCACACACAATCCTTCTGGCTTGCATATATGCTGTTGATGCCGTATCGTGCTGAAAGGCTTTCGAGGTCAAGTCCAGGGAAGGTAAGGTGACTGCCGTCGAATGCCGGGCGTACATTGCAGTTGAACTTGCGGTTGTACATATCGGCAAGAGATGTCTTGAACTCCTGAGACTGATTCTCAAGCCACTGGCTGAAGCCGTTCCTTATCTCGTCGATCTTGCTGCTGGCCAGCTGGATTCCCTCACTGTCTCTGACCTTGATGTCATTGCCGTGTTCATCGACTCCGATGCACTTCATCATATTAGGCACCGTATTGTGCAGGGCGTGAATAAGAAGATGCATTCCGTCGTATGTCTTGTAATATCCTCTCACACAGAACTCGTCACCTATCTTTGCTGTGTAGCATCCTCTGTCTGCGGTAAATTCATCAATATCCTCTACATATCGGATTGTGATGTCTGTCTCGTAGAGTTCTGTCATATACCTGGCATATATGTCTGACGGGATCCATCTTTCTCCGAAATTGAAGTCCAGATCTTCAAATGCTATAGGCTCAGGAACCGAAGCCTTCAGAACATCCAATGCAGATCTGGTCTCATCGATATGACTGTCATCCGGATTACATTCAATCCACTGCTCGATCCGTTCGGCCTTTTCGATGACATTGCCTGAAATATAACGGTCTTTGGTCTGATATCCGATAAACGGGTTGTAGAATATCCTGCCTCGCAGTGCCTCGATGAGTTCTGATCTTGAAAGGGAGGAGATGGATTCCATATATGAGAGGTTCACTTCTCCGTATAGGTTCAATGATGATGACAGAGCCTCTTCCGGTGTGTCTGCGTGTTCAAGGACATCATTTGAAAACGATGTCGGCTTATGGAAGATGTCTGACTTCACGAACGAGCCATTATCCTCACGTTCCAAAGCCAGTGTATCACGACCTGAGATGTCATTAAGAATGAGTTTTCTGTTGCGAGGTGCATTCAGACATCCATATTTTTCGATGAATCTGTCGTAGAGATAATTCAGTCTCGTCCTGTCCTTGCTGTTCTCTTGATGGTATTCAGATTCTGTGGAGTATAGTGAGTGATAGACATCCCTGATCATTATATACAGCAATGCCTTCTCGTTATCCGAGTCAGACAGTTGCAATGGGGTGAAGATAGGATCGCTGATGTTGGACAATATGCCGACTGTCCGTTCGCTGTCATATACCATCGAGCCTTCCTTGTGATGGTCGCGGAAGATGCCGTCGAAAGGTCTCGGTCCGTTATCCGGCAATGATTCTTCAAGTTCATCTTCATCAGAGAAGTCGAAGAGTGAAAGTTGGAGTTCATCTTTAGGCTTGCGGGACTTTGATACCGGCTTGGTCTGCCTTGTCGAAGTCCTTACGGTGGATAAAACTGAATTTGAGGGCTTCTTTTCTGTTTTCGGATCGGCAGGTGCAGGAGTTTGGGGAATAAGGTCTTCAAGAAGAATGGCTGAAAGGTCCTGTGCTATTCCCGGCACTCTACCTTCGTGATGATGGATTATTGCCGGTTTGCCGTACTGGTCTGTAGATATTTGTTTTGATGTATGGATTATATGATCCGGACGGCTTATGAAATATCTGTTGGTGCAGATTCCGTCTTCGCTGAGCGTATTCAGGAAATCCTCTTCCGCATCTGTAAGGGCTTGCTTTGAACTGTTCTTACGAAGTATCACAAGATCGCTACCAACCTGTGTGTTCGCATTTTCGGTAAAGAGATTATTCGGAAACCTTACAGCTGTGATCAGGTCTGCGTGGGAGAGAATTTCACGCCTGACATCTGAATTGCCGGGAGTATCCATAACTCCCTGGGAGGTTATAAAAGCAATGATGCCACCATTTCTGGTGACATCCAATGCTTTGAGAAAGTAGTAGTTGTGGATTTTCTTCGTGGCTGATTTCCGTGTCGGATTTCGACTCGTTGAGAATGACGGATCAAAGACCGCTATGTCTCCGAAAGGGATATTGGTCGTGACCAGATCGAAGTAGTTGTCATATTTGTCACCGATAGTCTCAAATCCGTCTATCCGCAGATTGATGAAGGGATGTATGCCTGCGAGGATGTTGCCTGTAATCTTGTCCTTTTCGTAAGCAACCGTTTCTGAGAGTGAGAAACTCTTCCTGAAGGAATCTATGAACACACCTGTACCGGCAGCGGGATCGAGCATCGAACGGAA
>JAZNAW010000050.1:0-2184 GCA_045586745.1 Candidatus Cryptobacteroides sp. | reverse complement strand
TGTCTTTCCGTTCACGGTTCTTGGCTCGAGAGGCTCGCCTGAATCAGGGTCTGTACCTGTTATGACTGTGCTCACATTAACGAGACCGATATATTTTGTGAGGTCGATGCCTGTAGCTTCCTTGTATGCGTTCAGAAGCGCGGTCTTCTCGTCTGTAGGATTCTGTTCCTCAACTACAACAGGAGTCACCACGAATGCAAGAGCCTCCTTAAGCTCTACATTCTCAGGAAGGTTTGCATCAGCGGCAAGAGCTACAGTGAAGTTTGCAGAAGCCTCAAGAACACCAGCGTTGTTTGAAACGATATTGAATGTGCCTGTCTTCTCACCTGCCTTGATTGTCACAGGATTACCCTCGATTGAAACCACACCCTCAGTACCGTTGATGGCGAATGAAAGCACCAGATCTTCCTGGAGGGCAGCGGTAAGCATCACCTCTACAACGATCGGATCTGCATCAGTCTCATAAAGGGTAGTCTTGCCTTCCTGTGTAGAAAGGTAGATGTAGTTGATACCTTCGTAACCACCGTTGCCGGTGTTGTCATCTTCGCAGGCTGTGAAACCTGCCATGGCTGCAAGCATGCAGCCTAACATCAGAAATTTTTTCATAATAGTATGTTTATTTGTTTTGGGATTATTCTGTCTTTATGAACGGCCATTCCGGATTCTGGTCCATAAGGTCATTATACTTATATTCTGATTCAGGGATCGGGAAAAGCCATCTGTAATCATCTTCCGCTATCGTAGAGGATACCCCAGACCCCAGATTCCTGTATCTCTTCAGAGGTTTTCCGATTCTCTTAAGATCAAAATACCTCACACCCTCTCCGACGAATTCCTTATGCTTCTCTTTTAATATAGCCTCGATCAGAGCATCTCCTTCAAGCGATTCGTCCAAAAGCTCCGCTCCATATGCACCAAGAAGCCTGTTTACCATCTGCAAAGCCAGCTGAGGCTTTTCACCACGGGCATATGCCTCCGCCGCAGAGAAACATACTCCACTGTAACGCATGGTATTGATATATCTGACCGTCGTATTCTCATAGTACATCCTGTTGTATTTTCCTAAAGCCCTGACCTGTCCGGAGGTCATTTCAAAAGGATATTCGCACCATGATCTCCTTAGATCAGCATCATCATAGACCACATGATCATTCAGAATGAAATAATCTCCGTTCTCCTTGTCATAACAAAGGTCAGTGTAGAATGAGTCAAAGATATAAGGGGCGAATATTCTGTCGTCACTTTCATTTCCAGACCACAGATTTTCGAATGAAGACCTGGTCCATCTGCTTTCTGCTCCTTCAAGAAGTTCAAGAGCAGTCCCGACAGCAGCATCATAATCTCCGCGATAGAGTTCAAACTCCACTCTCAAGGCCTTCACTGCAGCACTTGACATATAAAAGACCTCTGAATCATTATCCTTCACTTTCTCGGCTTCATCCAGGAGAGCATCAATCTCCTCAAGACACTCCTCCACAGACGACCTTGGAAGAGTCTCAAACTCCAGACGGTCCTTGAGTACTATAGGTCCGTACAGTCTTACCAGGTCAAAATAGCACATAGCCTTCAAGGCATATGCCTCACTTCTGATCCTATCCATCTCGACCTGATCTTCTTCACTCACCGGTTCAAGAAGGTCCAGACGCGGCAACAGGGCATTGATGACAGCCACAGTCATATAATACCCGTTCCACACATTCGATGAGAAATCATTGATTGCCTTTTCCTGCCAATTGTAAAGATTGAGCATCTCCGCATATTTCTGCGACAGATTTGTAGGAAAGAAGTCATCAGACAGAATCGAGAATTCCATCTGGAATCTCGGAAGGGAATTATATGCAGACGCCAGAAGTTCCCTTGCAGTCTCCGTATCTGTGATTGCATAAGGATCAGAAAACTGGTCTTCCAGACGAATGTCAAGATTACATCCGACAGAAACCAGGACCGCACATACATATATATATAATCTCTTCATTCTAGAACGACATGCTTAAACTCATTGTAACTACCGGCTGCTGCACTCCGACAAGGGATCCTGACTCAGGGTCTGACTCCCTGTATCTGGTCAGCGTAAATATATTGGATGCCTGTAAGGCTATGTTGCCATATTTGATGACCCCGCCAAGCCTTCTGATGAACTGCTGTGGAAAACGGTATCTGACAGACAGCATCTGAAGTCTCAGA
>JAZNAW010000049.1:0-4222 GCA_045586745.1 Candidatus Cryptobacteroides sp. | reverse complement strand
CGTTGCAGCGTAAAACAATGATTAACAAAGACATACGTTGAATCGCCTGCGGCAGATGGAGCAGGCGATTCAATACAAGAGATTAAAAATCAATAACTTATATATCAACAATATGAAAAGCTACCTGAGATTCCTGGGAAGAAACAAGCTTTACACCGCGATCATGGCGGTGGGGCTGAGTGTGTCGCTGGCGTTCGTGATCATCATGTCCTGCTTCGTATGGCAGAACACGAGAGTAAACAGGATGTATCCGGATCAGGACAGAATGTATGCGATCGGACTGAAAGGGTCACTGCATTCCAATGATCTGATGGCTGGTGTGATGATGGATGCCATTCCAGAAATTGTGTCAGCGACAACTGTGGTAAATTCAGGTACAGAATCGTTTTCAACTATCGATGGTGTCGCTGTAAAAACTCGTTCAATGATGGGTATTGAGAAGAATTTCTTCGAATTCTTCCCTACAAGGTTCATTTATGGAGACGAAAGCGTCATGAACGATGTAGATAATGTGATCGTCACTAAAAGCCTGGCAAATGCGCATGGAGGGAATGCTATCATCGGAAAACGTCTCAATCTGGGAGGGTTTCTTGATCTGAATGTTGCAGCCGTCATAGAGGATTTTGACGACACCATGTTTGCTGATGAACAGATTGTCGTAAACTTGGGACATTCAAAATTTGCCCATCGTCGTGAAGGTAAGTTGTGGACAGCAGGAAATGGAATACTTTCAGTCATCAAGGTCAATGAAAAGACCGACGAGAACGAACTTCTTAAAAAGATTGATGAAGTATACGGAAAAGACATCTCCGAAAGGGCTCGTAGAGACAGTTATCTCAGTCTTACGCGTCTTGATAAGATCTATACATCTGAGAACAACAGCGGTTATGACGGTCTTAAGAAAGGAAACGCAAGACTCCTGACTGCATTCAGCATCATAGTCATGTTCCTTCTGATATCAGCGATTTTCAATTACATCAACCTCAGTACTGCCCTTTCAGGAAAGAGAAGCAAGGAATTTGCATCAAGGATGATACTTGGGGAAGATAAGACGAAAGTCTTTAGAAGAAGCATATACGAGTCAATAGGATTCATGACAATATGTATGTGTTTTGCACTCCTCATTGCCTATGCGAGTCTGCCGGTAATCAATCGTATGGTCAACTCTCCGATACCTATCGTGATGAGATTCTCGCATGAATACATCTATATGTACCTGCTCATTCTTGGCGTTATAGCTCTGATTTGCGGAATCATACCGGCGCTGATTACTCTCAATTTCAAGCCGATAGAAGTCATCAAAGGACATTTCAGACATGAAAGCAAGAAGACTTTCAGCAAGATACTCATAATCATTCAGAATGTAATAGCCATTGTCATAATAGCCGTAGCGCTGACAATGGAGTCGCAGATCAAGCATATGATGGATATGCCCCTCAATGCGAATACAGACAGTCTGTTCATATGTACCACATCAAACAATGAATTCGAGAAGACCCTTCAGGAACTTCCTTATGTCGAGACCTTCGGCAGGGCACATGGTCGTCCAGGCCAATCGTATGGAAGTTATGGATTCCCATTAAACAATGACTTTGAAAAGCAGGTAAGATTGGGCATATTTGAGTGTGATGCTACTGCGTTCAATCTCTTTGGCTTCAAGATAGTACGAAATTATGGACTACCTTCCAACGAGGGAGTATGGCTTATGGAAAGTGCAGTCAGGAAACTGGAGATTGATCCGGATAACCCTGTTTTTCCTGAACAGAATTCATGGATCATCGGTGACGCCAAAATAGCAGGAATCATTGAGGACGTGCCTTGCAACCTCGCCTTGTCGTTAGATGATGAGATGGTAGGAATGGTCACTGTCAGCCCTCAGTATGATAACAATTCACATTTCGTTGCAAAATTATCAGATCCTTCGCCAGACAACATCAGGGAACTTCACGCACTATGTACAAAGGAAATAGTAGAGATATACGGACCTGAAATTGCGCAGCTTTCAGGATATTGTCCGGATATGAATGCCATGATCTATGATGATATGAGGAAGCAGATTACAATGGTAGAGTTATTCATGGTCATCGCCATCCTTCTATCGGCCCTCGGCCAGGTTGCGATGAGCACATATTATGCGACCGAAAGGGAGAAGGAGATCGGCATACGCAAAGTGTTCGGAGGCACGGTCCGCAGCGAAAGCATCCGCAACATTTTCAAGTACATGATCTACTGCATCATAGCCTGCGTTATAGCAGTTCCGGTATCAGTAGTTGCAGCAGGACGTTATCTTGAGACATTCGTGTACAAGATGCCTCAGAAGCCATGGATATACGTCCTCGCAGCGGTGTCGGCCTTTGCGATCTCCCTTGCCTCCGTCCTCTGGCAGACCCTCCGCGCAGCCAGGACTAACCCAGCCGAGGCGCAGAAGAAGGAGTAGATAGCCGGGATGCCCGATCGGGTCGGGCATGACGAATGAAGCGCAATGCGCATGACGCTGTAATACAGCAACTTACACTAAATCGCCTGAGGCAAATGGCGCAGGCGATTTAATATAAACAACTGAAAACCAGGCATATAAGTGCCACTCAAAATTACTATATGAAAAGTTACCTGAGATTCTTGAGTAGAAACAAGCTTTACACCGCGATCGAGGTCGTGGGACTTAGTCTTGCGCTGGCATTTCTTATCGTTCTTGGTTCGATACTTATCGAGAAGAGTCAGGTCAATGACGATATAAAGGATAAGGATCGGATATATTCGCTTGTCACTACTGGCGGCGGTAGTATGATCGGACATTACGGTGAGGTGGGATCATTTCTGCCGCAGATTCCGCTTGTCGAGGAATGGTGCCGCTTCCACCCTGGACGACAGGTCAAGGTGAGTACGGACAAGGGAGATAGCCTGATTGTATCCCCGATGGAGGTCACATCGAATTTCTTCGATTTCTTCGGAATCGGCTTGGTACATGGTGACGCGCAGCAGGCATTGAAAATAAACGGGAAGGAAGCACCGATGAAAGCGGCTGGTATGGAGTCATTCATGGCGTCCGGCCCGAGGGAAACGGCACCATTGGAGCAGAAAGGCAATGTCGTGCTGTCAAAGCATCTTGCGGAAGCCTTCTTTCCTGATGAACATCCGATCGGCAAGAGCATAAGCCTCCACGCTGAATGGGACATTAGAGGTATATATACAATAACAGGAATTGCTGAGGAAAATGGTAAATGTGTGCTTCCGTCCAGTGACCTTTACATCAGTTTTTATGAAGCTCCGAATCACAGGGACAGCTATATGTTCAAAGCTGAGTCAAAAAAGGATGCAAGAAACATATTGAACATAATCCGAAGCCATAAGACCGGAGACAAACGCTCGGACAAATACTTTATGGAGACGGATATAATTCCGTTTGAGGATATCAAGGATGGAAGGGTCACAGCACCACAGTACAGACATATATCTGATCCGGAACTTTCTTCTGCATTTACCTTGATATGCATGGTCATACTGCTGTTCTCTCTCTTGAACTACATCTCCCTTACCGTAGCATTCTCGCGTTTCCGACTCAAGGAAGCGGCAACAAGATCGCTTCTGGGAACTTCCAGCCGTGAAATCGTATTGAGAGGATTTGCAGAAGCGTTGATTCTTGTCGGCAGCTCATGCGTTCTTGCTGTCATGCTGATCCTGACATTCCATAACGGCCTGAACTCATTTTTCGGTGTGGAGATCCGGCCATTGACCAATCCGGCAGTTGCTGCAGCGATATTCATCACAGCTGTTCTGACTGCCGCTTCTGCCAGCGGCATAAACTTCATGATAAACAGCAGATACCGTCCTATCGATGTGATCCGTGGAGAAAGCCGTTATCACGATAAGGCTGTCATGGGCAAGATATTCATCGGCTTCCAGAGCGCCATCTGTATCGCTACTGTCATCATAGGAATCACTATCATGCTGCAGACCAGGAAGATGACAGATTATCCGGTAGGTTACAATACTGAGAACATCATCCAGATCGACGGAGACGAGAAGTCTTATATGAACTTTAAAGAGGAACTCAGGGGGTTGAGCTTTGTGGAGGATATCGGTGTCACCATGAGTGAATTCATCAAGTATGGTCAGTATCAGCCGCTGGAAGATTATGAATGGCATTACCTGTATTGTGATAACGCCGCCTTCGATATTCTGGGATTCAATGTCAAGGAATATCTTGATGTATCGAGCATGA
>JAZNAW010000048.1:0-2555 GCA_045586745.1 Candidatus Cryptobacteroides sp. | reverse complement strand
TCAGTTCTTCTGTCGTGAAGCCCTTGATGTCCGCAGGTGAATCCACCTTGTCCAGAAACCTGTACGTCATATTTCCTTCTTCCATAATTACAAAGCAAAATCATGCGAAGTTACTAAAAAAACGCTATCTTCGCATGGTTTTCCGAACACTTGTGACGTAATTTCACGATTTTATGTCACAGGTGTACTCTAAACCACACCACTATAGCCTGTTTATGGACACCTGTAGCAAACATCAAGAAAAAAATGTCACAGGTGTGTACGGATAATAACAAACACCTTAATATTATGAATAATGTACAACAAAAAGTAATGCGAGACATCCCGGCAGTACGTTGGACTGCCTTGCTGTTATTAGCCCTCGCCATGTTCTGTTCATACATCTTCATGGACATATTGTCTCCTATCAAGGACCTGATGCAGTCTACCCGCGGATGGGATTCCACTGCATTCGGAACAATGCAGGGATCTGAGACTTTCCTTAACGTCTTTGTATTCTTCCTGATATTTGCCGGTATCATTCTGGACAAGATGGGAGTCAGGTTTACCGCTGTCCTGTCTGGAGCGGTGATGCTGGTCGGAGCAGTCATCAAATATTTCGCAGTGACCGAGGCATTCATCGGAAGCGGTCTTGAGACATGGTTCACCAATCATCTGAACTATATCCCGGGTTTCGATGAACTTGGAATCTCGCCGTTCTATCGTGGAATGCCAGCATCCGCAAAAGTGGCAGCCATAGGATTCATGATATTTGGCTGTGGAGTGGAGATGGCCGGAATCACAGTGTCCAGAGGTATCGTAAAGTGGTTTAAAGGAAAGGAAATGGCTCTTGCGATGGGTTCTGAAATGGCATTGGCCCGCCTGGGAGTTGCAACATGTATGATTTTCTCTCCATTCTTTGCAAAGCTGGGTGGTACCGTAGACGTATCCCGTTCAGTAGCATTCGGACTTGTCCTTCTGATGATCGCGCTGATCATGTTCATCGTGTACTTCTTCATGGACAAGAAGCTTGATGCACAGACTGGTGAAGCTGAGGAAAAGGACGATCCGTTCAAGATATCTGACGTAGGAACAATCCTCAAAAGCGGTGGATTCTGGCTGGTTGCCCTGCTGTGCGTGTTGTATTATTCCGCTATATTCCCATTTCAGAAATATGCAGTAAACATGCTTCAGTGCAACCTTACGTTCACAGAGGTGCCTGCAGGCTCTTTCTGGGCGAGTGAGGCAGTGACAATAGTACAGTACATCATCATGCTTATTGTAGCCGCAACTGCATTTACCAGCAACTTTTCAAAGAAGCCTCTCAAGCAGATAATGCTGGTAATTTCCTGTATATTCCTTGTAGTATATTGCTACATGGGATATATGCGTCAATCTGCAGAAACAATATTTGCCGTATTCCCTCTTCTGGCGGTCGGCATCACTCCTATTCTTGGAAAGATAGTTGACCATAAGGGTAAAGCTGCGACAATGCTTATCTTCGGATCAGTACTTCTTGTAGCGTGCCATCTTACTTTTGCATTCGTGCTTCCTCTGTTCAAGGGTAACGCAATAGGAGGAGTGATTGTTGCTTATATTACCATCCTGGTCCTCGGAGCTTCATTCTCACTTGTTCCTGCATCTTTGTGGCCAAGCGTTCCGAAGCTTGTGGATGAGAAGGTCATCGGTTCCGCTTACTCTCTGATTTTCTGGATTCAGAATATCGGTCTGTGGCTGTTCCCTATGCTTATTGGAAAGATTCTTGATTCGACAAACAAGGACCTTGTGGCACAGGTGAACGCCGGATTGCTCTCTCCTGAGGCAGCTGCTACTCAGTACAATTATACTGCTCCTCTTCTGATGCTGGCGTGTCTTGGCATCGCAGCCTTGATCCTCGGAATAATCCTTAAGAGGGTCGACAAGAAGAGGGGACTTGGGCTGGAATTGCCAAATATTACAGAATAATATGTCAGCCCTGAAAAAGACTCTCAGGGACAACAGTTGGGCATGCTGGCTTGCGCTGGCATGCCTTGTTGTTCCTATGTTCGCGTCGTATTTCTTCGACGACATGTTCTCCTCTCTTTCCGAACTCTTCAAGAATCCTGAGTGTCTGGAATTAGGCTGGAATATGAAGGACTATGGCTTCTATGCCAGCGGATATTCTTTCCTGTGCATCTGGGGAGGACTGATTGTCTGCGGTGCTCTTCTGGATAAGTTCGGTGTACGTCTGGTCGGTTCCATTTTCGTGGGGATGATGGTGCTTGGAGCCGGTCTTGTCACATTTGCCATATCAGCCGGTTTTGCTCCTCAGGCATCATTGACAGTGGCATATGTCGGCTGTATGCTTTTCGGACTCGGAAGCGAGATCGCCGGTGTTTCCGTGACACGCTCCATCGCCAAGTGGTTCAAGGGACGGAATATGGCTCTTGCCATGGGACTGCAGCTGGCTATTGCCCGCTTCGGAACGGCCACAGCCATTCTCGTAGCTCCTATGATCGTGAAGCAGAAGGCTTTGGGAGAAGTCTATACCCTTGCGGTGCCCAACCGTCCGGCATTGATAGGTCTTGCCGTGCTTG
>JAZNAW010000047.1:0-8839 GCA_045586745.1 Candidatus Cryptobacteroides sp. | reverse complement strand
GGCTGCGGACATCATTTCGCAGTTCATTGCAGTGGATGAGTCCGACCGTCTGACGAATGCCGTCTTCATGGGCATGGGAGAGCCTCTTGACAATTACGAGAATGTGATGCGTGCCATCGAGATCCTGACTGCTGACTGGGGTTTTGCATGGAGCCCGAAGAGGATAACGGTTTCAACAATCGGAGTCCTGCCGAACCTGAAAAGGTATCTTGACGAGTGCAAGTGCCATCTGGCAGTCAGTCTCCACAATCCTTTCGGTCCTGAGCGTCTCAGCGTGATGCCTGTTCAGGGGGCATGGCCGATCCAGGATGTGATAGACCTCATAAAGCAGTATGACTTCACAGGCCAGCGTAGGGTGAGCTTCGAATATACCATGTTTGCCGGCTTCAATGATACCAAGGCACATGCAGATGCCCTGATAAGGATGCTCAAGGGACTTGAGTGCCGCATGAATCTGATAAGGTTCCATAAGATTCCAGATTTCCCGTACGAGACTTCATCACCTGTAATCATAGAGAACTTCAAGCAGCGGCTCAATAATTGCGGACTGATGACGACCGTGAGGGCTTCCCGTGGAGAAGATATCCTGGCGGCATGCGGAATGCTTGCCGGACAGCATAAGCAGTAGCGTGATATGAAGGGGATTGTTTCAGTCATATTGATGTTGGCCTGCCTGTTTTCAGGCGGACATCTGACCCGTGCCCGTGGCGTAGATCCGAAGGCAGATGCCGAGGCTGTCGCAAGGATGCAGAAGAGGATGGCTGAAATAAGGAAACATCGTCCGACTGTCGCTCTTGTACTGAGCGGAGGAGGAGCCAAGGGTGCGGCCCATGTAGGTGTCATAGAGTACATCGAGGAGCTGGGAATACCTGTAGACATGGTTCTGGGAACCAGCATGGGAGGTCTTATCGGTGGATTGTATTCATTGGGCTATACCGTGCCGGAGATGGATTCTCTTGTGAGGAACATGGACTGGAACTGGGCTTTGAGCGACCGGCTTTCGAGGGAATATGTATCATATGCTGACAGCAAGTACAGGGAGAAATATCTGCTTTCGATACCGTTCTACTATGAAAGGGACTATTATAACATGAAGGTTGCGGACGAGCATCGTTTTGATGATATCCGCAGGCATGAGACCCTTCATATCGGAGCCGACAATGAGAACGGTTCCGACTTCCTGAAGAATAACCTTCTGGGCAGTCTGCCTTCCGGCTACATCTACGGACAGAATGTGAGCAACCTAATAAGTTCCCTGACCATAGGTTATCAGGATTCCATAGACTTTCAGTCATTCCCGATTCCGTTTGCATGCGTGGCTACCGATATGGTCTCCGGCAAGGCTAAGATATGGCACAGCGGAAAGATGAACACCGCGATGCGTTCGACCATGTCCATACCTGGCGTCTTCGCACCGGTGCGTACTGACGGAATGGTTCTGGTCGACGGAGGGATGAGGGACAATTATCCTACAGCCCTGGCGAGGGAGATGGGTGCTGACATAATAATCGGAGTGGACCTGTCACAGCAGCAGCGTTCATATACTCAGGTAAACAATATCGGAGACATCATAGGTCAGGGAATCGACATGCTTGGAAGGGACGCGTTTGAAAGGAATGTCGTCATTCCGGACGTAAAGATAAAGCCGCAGCTTTCCGAGTACAATATGATGAGCTTCAACAGGCAGGCCATTGATACCATAATTGTAAGGGGAAGGAGGGCTGCGCAGGAACAGGATTCCCTCTTGAGGGATGTTGCAGCAAGAACGGCCGGAGGATACAGGGCCGAAAGCCGCCCGAAGGCGTTCGACTTCCATGCGGACTCGCTTATGATAAGCGAAGTGGAGATAATAGGCGTACTTCCTAAAGAGAAGGCTCTGCTCATGGACAGGATGGATCTTGAGCCCGGCCAGAAGATAAGCCGATCCGGACTCGATGATATCGTTGCGAAGATATATGGAACGAACTGCTACGATTATGTGACTTATGAACTTCTGGGGGCGGAGGAACCTTTCAGGCTTGTGATAAACTGCAAGAAGGGACCGATCCATCAGCTGGGAATAGGGGTAAGGGCGGATACGGAAGAAATAGTGTCCGTGCTTGTCAATCTAGGCATAAATGTACATCGTCTTCATGGTCATTCCTTCGATCTTACAGGAAAGATAAGCGCCAATCCGTATGTACAGATGAGGTGGGCGTACGATGTTCCGAACATTCCTACAGTAAACGCTTCCGCATCTTTCAGGTGGACGAATATGGGTATGCTGAATTTCGGGAGCAATAATTTGAGCCTCAACTATTTCAATGCAAGGCAGGAAGTATATCTGTCCAATATCAAATGGCGTTTCCTTGATATCAGGGCCGGCTTGAGGAATGATGTCTTCAACATCAGGAACATCAAGTCCTCGCAGGTCATCGATGAGTATGACCTGACTAATCTGTCCAACGATTTCGTCTCCCTGTTCGCGGACGGGCGTACAGATACCTTCGATGACGGGTACTTCCCTTCGCGAGGTGTGAATGCCGGTGTGTCCTACTCATGGACTTTTGCCGGAATTCCTGGCAAGGTCCAGGATTTCCATATCCTTCAGGCAGACGCCAAGGTGGTGATTCCGGCCGGTGATGTGTTTGCGTTCATACCATCGGTGAACTGCCGTTTCCTTATGGGCAGCGGGATTCCTGTCGCTTATTTCAATGCGATAGGCGGCTCTCTGCCGGGGAGATTTGTGGACCAGCAGCTGCCATTCATGGGAATGACCAACCTTGTGGCGATGGAAAACATAATGACCCTTTTCAGGACAGATTTCAGGTTAAGGCTTGCAAGGAACCACTATCTGACGGGTATTGTCAACTATATCAGGGATTCAGAATTCTTTACCGGATACGGAAAGGGAAGAGGTAATTTCGGTGCAGGTGTTGAATATTCGTTCGACACGATATTCGGACCTCTGTCCGCTAATGTGCACTGGTCGGACTTTACGGGAAAGGTGGGAGTGTACCTGAGTGCAGGATTTAATTTCTGATGAGATGGAGAAGGTTCTTGACAGGATGCGTAATCTCTGTTCCAGAAGAGAATATTGCAGGACGGATATCATGAAGAAGGCCCTTGCGGCTTTGGATGGAGACAGGACTGGAGCGGAGAAGGTGATTGAAGTCCTTGTCAATGAGAAATATATAGACGAAATGCGATATGCATCGGCATTTGCAAGGGACAAGGCGTCGCTGGCCGGCTGGGGCGAGACCAAGATCAGGTATATGCTTTCCTCCAAGGGACTGTCTCGTGAAGTCATAGACAGGGCGTTGGAGGAGATTGACGATACGAAGGCAAGGACAAGACTGGAGAAACTGATGGAAAACAGGTTCAGGAGCCTGAAGGATGATCCCCAATGCCGCATGAAGATGCTTCGCTTCGGTTTGGGACGCGGCTATGCCTATGATGAGGTTGCTGAAGTTACGGATTGCTTGATGAAAAACAGATAAACAGATAAACAGAATATGACAGACTACAGAAAACTTACTGCTGCGGAAGTCGAGGTGCTCAAGGCACAGATGTGCAGCGCAGAGGACTGGAATCAGGTGGAGGTTACGGAAGGGTTCATTCCGGAAACTGTCCAGCATACAAGATTCTCCGGTAATGTGAAACTCGGTGCATTCCGCAAGGAATTCATGCTTGCCGGAGGTATGAGGAAACATTCGGGAGTCCGTTTCGCCACATTGCATAATGTCACGGTAGGCGATGACTGCTGTATCGAGAATATAAATAACTGTCTGGCTAATTACGTGATCGGGCATGATACCTTTATCGGTAATGTCGATGTTATTCTCACAGACGGTGTCAGCAGCTTTGGAAACGGAGTGGAGGTTTCCGTGCTGAGTGAGACCGGTGGCCGTGAGGTCATGATCTTTGACGGACTTACAGCCCAGACAGCATATGTCATGGCGCTCTACCGCCATCGTCCGGTAATGATTTCAAGGCTTCGTGAGATGATAGGTGACTATGTTGAGAGCGTGTCGTCATCAGTGGGTACGATCGGCTCGAATGTGGTCATTGTGAATTCCGGATACATCAAGAATGTAAAGGTAGGGGATTTCGCCAAGATCGAGGGAGCCTCAAGCCTGAAGAATGGAAGCATCAACAGTAATGAGATCGCTCCTGTCCATGTCGGAGTAGGTGTAATCGGAGAGGACTTCATAATTTCCAGCGGATCCGGCGTCGAGGACGGAGTGACCTTCTCGAAATGCTTTATCGGTCAGGCATGCCACCTGGGACACAACTACTCTGCAACAGATTCCCTGTTCTTCTGTAACTGCCAGGGTGAGAACGGTGAGGCATGCTCAATCTTTGCAGGACCATATACGGTGACCCACCATAAGTCAACGCTTCTGATTGCAGGAATGTTCTCGTTCATGAATGCCGGTTCAGGATCGAATCAGAGCAACCATATGTACAAACTGGGACCTATCCATCAGGGTATCATGGAGAGAGGCGCGAAGACGGCATCTGATTCATACATCCTGTGGCCCGCGAAAGTCGGTGCGTTCTCCCTTGTGATGGGACGACATGTAAGCCATCAGGATACTTCGGATCTACCGTTCTCGTATCTGATCGAGCAGCAGAACACTTCTTTCATCATGCCGGGAGCCAACCTCAAGAGTGTGGGTACGATACGTGATGCGAGAAAGTGGCCGGGACGAGACAAGCGAACAGATACGGAACTTCTCGACCAGATCAACTTCAACCTTCTGAGTCCATACACAATCCAGAAGATGCTGAACGGAGTATCGATTCTCAATGAACTTCAGAAGATTTCAGGAGTCAATTCAGATGCATATACCTACCAGAGCGGTACGATAAAGAAGTCTTCTCTGAAGAATGGCCTGAAATATTATGGTATGGCTATCGACAAGTTCCTTGGTAACTCTCTTGTGACCAGAATCATGGATTCTGATTTCTCTGATATCCAGGAGCTTCGTGATGCCTTTATTCCGAAATCCGTGTATGGAGAAGGGGACTGGGTGGATATGTCAGGTCTGATCGCTCCGAAGGAAGCTGTGACAGCCCTTCTGGATGATATCCAGTCAGGCAACGTGGCTGATGTCGCTACGGTGAACGCCCGTTTTGCCCATATGCATGAGCAGTATTACCATTATGAGTGGAAATGGGCATATAAGGTCATCCAGGAATACTATGATGTGGATTTTGCGACTGTGACCGCAGAAAAGCTTGCGGAACTTGTGACACGCTGGAGAGATTCCGTTGTCGGACTTGACAACATGATCTACGAGGATGCCCGCAAGGAGTTCTCGCTCAGCATGATGACTGGTTTCGGCGCCGACGGTGACGAGCAGCAGCGGAAGGAGGATTTCATGCAGGTGCGCGGATCGTTCTTCGAGTCCGATCCGTTCGTAACTTCAGTGAAGGATCATATACGTGTCAAGTCAGCACTCGGAGACACAGTGCTGGAAAGACTCGGAAGACTTTAATATGAAAGGCGGCAGGTACTGATTCAGTAACCTGCCGCCTTTCATATTGTCATTAAGATTTACAGAGCCTTAAGGCACTCTGTGACATTCTCTTCGATGCGTGCAAGGATATCGGTTCCTTCCGCCTTCTCGAACTTTTCACCTACGATGTTCTCGTAAAGTTCTACATAACGGTCAGTGATGCCGTTTACGATCTCCTCTGTCATTTCAGGAACCTGCTGTCCTTCCTGACCCTGGAAGCCGTTAGCCATGAGCCACTCGCGTACGAACTCCTTTGAAAGCTGCTTCTGCTTTTCGCCGGCTGCAAGACGCTCCTGGTAACCCTCTGCGTAGAAGTAGCGTGATGAGTCAGGAGTGTGGATCTCGTCCATGAGATAGATCTTGCCGTCCTTCTTTCCGAACTCATACTTTGTGTCCACAAGGATAAGTCCCATCTTGGCAGCAATCTCTGTTCCTCTCTGGAAGATAGCCTGTGTGTAGGCCTCAAGCTGCTCGTAATCCTCGCGGCTTACGATACCCTGAGCGATGATCTCCTCCTTTGAAATGTCCTCGTCATGACCTTCGGCAGCCTTTGTCGTAGGGGTGATGATAGGAGTAGGGAACTTCTGGTTCTCTACCATTCCCTCCGGCATCTCTACACCGCAGATCGTACGCTTTCCTGCCTTGTACTCTCTCCATGCATGTCCTGAGAGATAGCCACGGATCACCATCTCAACCTTGAAAGGTTCACATTTGTGTCCTACAGTCACCATCGGATCCGGAACTGCGATCTTCCAGTTAGGAAGGATGTCAGTAGTGGCGTCAAGGAACTTTGCTGCAATCTGATTGAGTACCTGACCCTTGAAAGGAATACCTTTCGGAAGTACTACGTCAAATGCAGAGATACGGTCAGAAACCACCATTACGAGATACTCGTCGTTGATGCTGTACACGTCACGAACCTTGCCTACATAGTGGCTTGTCTGACCAGGGAAATTGAAATTTGTCTTTACGATAGCTTCCATTGTATATGTCTTTATATTATCATATCTGTCCTTTCCGGCGCGAAGATAGTCATTTTTATTCGTAGTCCGTAAGTTTCAGGCGGTATTTGTTGCTTCCGAAGTTGCGAAAATACAGATTGCCGGTCAAGCCGGCAATGACGGGCTCCGTCCCAGACGCCGTCCCGTGTGTCGTTCCTGATGTGGTACCCGACCTGAACGGGACTCTTTTCCAGGTGTCTTTATCCACTATGAATGTCACCGGATCCTTATGCCCTTCAAGTCTGAATCCCAGAGTCTTGTAGATGTTGCCTTCCGACCATTCCAGGTCTGCATAGCTCATTATGTCGTCCGGCCTTACCTCATTGATGAAGACCTTGAGCATCTTCCCCATGCCTCCGCTGATGCGGAGTCCGGGAAGAGAGGCGAATCTGGTCCATTCGTATGACCGTATCTCCTTGTCTCCCTTGACCCATTTCCTGGCATTGGAGAATGTCGCTACCGCCACCAGTGTGCCCGGCCCGATCTCCGTCATTCTCTCCTTGTCCTGCGCCAGATGTCCGGTCTGTCTCTTCAGAAACATTCCGTACCGGTACCTGCATGCCGCATCCCCGTATGAATGGTTTGCCAGCAGAAACTCCTGTGCCTCCTTCTTCTCTATTCTCCTGATCTCGCAGTTGCGGGCAAATGCCTGGCTGAAGACTTCCAGATGAGCAAGAAGTCTTGCCTGTGTCATTGACTTCTGCGAGTTCCACCGGTCTTCCGTTATGATTACGGGATCTCCTTCTTCCTTGCGGATGTCCACGATGCATGAGCAGGCGGCTTCGCTGAAAGTACGCGCCTTCTCCGGAGATTCTGCGGAAATCTCCAGAGGAATGACAATCCTCCGGTGCTTTCCGCCATGAATCCTTGTGCAGATGACCTCAAGGCCATCATGTTTCAGACGGGAGCACTCAAATCCTTTTCCTTCAAGAAAAAAGGTTATGTCATCTATAAGCTTCATACTTTGCAAAGATACAAAAAAACATTACCTTTGCTTTGTTGTGCATGTGGATATGCACTTATGAATGAAACAAAGAATAAATTTAAACAGATATGGTAAAGGTAAATCTGGGAGGCTGCACCTCCTTTGTAAATGATGCAGAGTACAAGGCTTATGTAGAGAAGTCGCTTGCGGCTCTTGAAGTGCTTGAAAATGAGACTGGTGCCGGAAATGACTTCCTCGGATGGAAGCATCTTCCTTCAGAGACCCTCAACAGCTCGCTTGTAGAGGAATGTGAGGCTGTAAGGGATGCATGGGCAGCGAAGAATGTGGATCTTGTGATCGTAATCGGAATCGGAGGTTCATACCTCGGCGCAAAGTGCGCTATCGAGGCCCTCTCTCATCAGTTCGCAAAGCAGCTCAAGAACAAGGGCAACGCTCCTGAGATCGTTTTCGCCGGACAGAACCTT
The DNA here is from genome assembly GCA_045586745.1 of Candidatus Cryptobacteroides sp. Classification (GTDB taxonomy): domain Bacteria; phylum Bacteroidota; class Bacteroidia; order Bacteroidales; family UBA932; genus Cryptobacteroides. Next base: position 924 of record JAZNAW010000047.1, on the reverse strand, counting down.
TCAGAGGAGTACATGTGCGAGCTCATGGACCTCGTGAAGGAGAGAAACGCAGCCTGCGTGGTGATTTCAAAGTCAGGTACCACAACTGAGCCTGCTGTTGCATTCCGTCTTGTGAAGAAGTATCTGGAGGATACATATGGAAAGGCTGAGGCAGCGGAGCGTATCGTGGCAGTTACAGACAAGGCACGCGGAGCCCTCAAGTCTCTCTCGACACAGGAAGGCTACAAGACTTTCGTGATCGAGGACAATGTCGGAGGACGATTCTCTGTTCTCACTCCTGTAGGAATCCTTCCTATCGTTCTTGCAGGCTTTGACATGAAGGCTATGCTTCAGGGTGCTCTTGCGATGGAAGAGGCTTGCGCAAAGAAATGTGAGTGTAATCCTGCAATCCAGTATGCCGCTATGCGTAACGCACTTTATGCACAGGGCAAGAAGATAGAGATTCTTGTAGCATACAATCCAAAGCTTACTTTCCTCGGAGAGTGGTGGAAGCAGCTCTACGGCGAGTCGGAGGGAAAGAACGGACTTGGAATCTTCCCTGCATCCGTAAACTTCACAACTGACCTCCATTCTATGGGACAGTATATCCAGGACGGAGAGCGTACTCTCATGGAGACAGTCGTTTCAGTAGAGAAGAGCAACCGCTCGATGCTTATCGAGAACGACCCTCAGAACCTTGACGGTCTGAATTTCCTCACAGGAAAGCATGTCGAGGAGTGCAATGCCATGGCCGAGCTCGGAACCAAGCTTGCTCATATCGACGGCGGCGTACCGCAGATCGCCCTTTCAATCGAGTGCGTCAACGAGTACAACCTCGGTGCCCTCTTCTATTTCTTCGAAAAGGCATGCGGTATCAGCGGTTATGTTCTCGGAGTGAATCCGTTTGACCAGCCGGGTGTTGAGGCTTACAAGAAGAATATGTTC
>JAZNAW010000046.1:0-19993 GCA_045586745.1 Candidatus Cryptobacteroides sp. | reverse complement strand
CGCTTGGCCTCCGACTTCCGGAAATGATCAGAGGAGTACGGGCATCATCGATAAGAACGGAGTCGACCTCATCGACAATCGCAAAATGGTGCTTGCGCTGCACAAGGTCCTTCTGCGACATCGCCATGTTGTCTCGGAGGTAGTCGAAACCGAACTCATTGTTTGTTCCGAATGTAATGTTGCATGCGTATGCCTTCTTTCGGGCATCGCTGTTCGGCTGATGCTTGTCGATACAGTCTACGCTGAGGCCGTGGAACATGTAGAGAGGTCCCATCCACTCGGAGTCTCGCTTTGAGAGGTAGTCGTTCACTGTCACGACATGGACACCCTTGCCTGCGAGTGCGTTAAGGAATACCGGGAGAGTCGCCACCAGCGTCTTTCCTTCTCCAGTCGCCATCTCGGCTATCTTTCCCTGATGGAGGACGATACCGCCGATGAGCTGCACGTCATAGTGGATCATGTCCCAGGTCACTTCGTTTCCTCCGGCCATCCAGTGGTTCTGCCATACGGCATAATCTCCGTCTATTGTCACGAATTCCTTGGTGGCACTGAGGTTGCGGTCAAAGTCAGTAGCCTTTACGCGGATCTCAGGGTTCTGGGTGAAACGGCGCGCTGTGGACTTCATGATTGCGAACGCTTCAGGAAGAATCTCGTCAAGCACCTTCTCGATAGTCTCATCGATCTTCTTGACAAGCTTGTCCTGTTCTGTCGCGAGTGCTTCCTTCTGGTTGAGAGGGATTTCCTTTTCGAGTTCCACCTTTATCTGGACAACTCGAGCCTCGTCTGTTGCGATTGCCTCCTGAATCTTATCCTTGAGAACCTGGCATCGTGCTCTGAGTTCGTCGTCGCTTAACTGGTCTATTGTCTTGTATGCCTCAAGCACCTTGTCAAGGGTAGGCTTGATGGCCTTCATGTCTCGGTCTGCCTTTGTACCGAAAATCTTCTTGAAAACGTCTGTAAAGGACATATCTTAATTTAGTTAATTCATAATTGTAGGTTGTCCGTACACAACAGTACAAACAACCTACAAATATAGTGACAATCTGTGATTTATCCAAAAACAGAGAGCTAATCTGACAAATTGACAGATATCAGAAGTTTATCGAGGCAATAGCGGAGTGAATCCTTCCAGTGCGGTATGCCTACACCGAATATTTCCTTCACCTTTGACTTGTCCAGCACGGAGTAGTGCGGACGGACTGCCTTTACAGGGTATTCGCCTGTTCTGCAAGGTATTACCTCACAGAGATTGCCGCTGATCTCGCACACTTCGTATGCCAGGTCAAACCATGAGCAGACTCCTTCGTCGGTATAGTTATAGATACCCGTCTTATCAAGGTTGCCGGGCTCGAGCAGGGTGAGGATGAATTCGGCAAGGTCGCCTGCATAGGTCGGCGTTCCGATCTGGTCGGATACGACCTTCAGCACAGGGAGTTCAGAGCTTTTTGCTAGGATTGTCTTGACGAAGTTCTTTCCGTACGGGCTGTAGAGCCATGATGTGCGGATGATGAAGTAAGGGCAGCCGGCGGCGAGGACGGCAAGTTCGCCTGCGAACTTGGAGCGTCCGTAGGCGCTGAGCGGAGCCGGCTCCGCGTCCTCGCCGTATGGCTCGGACTCGTGGCCGTCAAAGACATAGTCTGTCGAAATATGTATCAGAACAGCCCCTTCAGACTTGGCAGCAGCTGCAAGTACGGAAACTGCTTCCGCGTTGACTCTGTGGGCGATGTCCTCTTCAGATTCAGCGCGTTCCACGTCTGTGTAACCGGCACAGTTGACAATGACGTCTACTGAATGTTCCGCCACAAATGCTGCGACAGCATCGTTGTCAGTAATGTCAAGACTGACAACGTCATCGCCGGCTTTAAGGTCGGAAAATATGAATCTATGTTCAGAATCCTTTGCAGCATCCCTGATGGAACAGCCGAGCTGCCCGGATCCTCCCGTCACCAAAACGTTCATGTCTATATATAATAGTCTACAGAATAGTCAAACAATCCGACAGCATCCTTAAGCAACGGATGCACCTTGTCCTTTTCCGACAGAATCACATCGTCAGCCGGTATACCCCAGTCTATGCCCAGTTCAGGGTCGTTCCATGCAATGGCTCCTTCGCTTTGAGGCGCATAGTAATTGTCGCACTTGTACTGGAAGACCGCTTCCTCCGACAACACTACAAAACCGTGGGCGAAGCCTCTCGGAATGAAGAACTGTCTGTGATTTCCTTCCGAAAGCTCTACTGCAACATGTCTGCCGAAAGTCGGAGAACCCCTCCTTATGTCCACCGCCACATCCAGCACACGTCCTTTCACGACACGCACCAGCTTGCTCTGAGCGTGCGGAGGCTTCTGGAAATGGAGACCTCGGAGCACGCCGTAGCAGGACTTGCTTTCGTTGTCCTGGACAAATTTCACCTCGCGTACATTCGCCGCGAAATCCCTTTCCGAGAATGATTCGAAGAAATAGCCGCGATGGTCGCCGAACACTTTAGGCTCGACGATCACCACTTCCGGAATATCTGTCTTAATAATGTTCATAATCTTACTTGATTTAGCAAACCTCCAATCATTTCATTGTATCCGATTCCAGTCCTAAAGCAACCCCGAAGACTCCGGAGTGTATCCCGGATCAGGCGGTAGCGTCTGACCTGCCGCTATGGCTCCGGCTCCAGCCGCTACAGCGAGGGCGTCACATCTTTCGTTCTCCGGATGTCCGGCATGGCCCTTTATCCAATGGAACGAGACCCTGTGCAGCCTGTACAGTCCTGCGAACCTCATCCACAGATCAGGGTTCTTTACCTTGGCGAAACCCTTCCTCTGCCAGTTTTCCAGCCAGCCCTTGTTAATGGCATTCACCACATAGGACGAGTCGCTGTACACATGGACCTCCGCGTTCTGCCACCTGATGGCTTCAAGTCCCTTAATGACCGCCAGAAGTTCCATGCGGTTGTTGGTCGTGAGGCTGAATCCTCCAGACATCTCCATCTCCCTTCCGGCACACTTGAGGACCACCCCGTAACCACCAGGTCCGGGGTTGCCGCTTGAAGCGCCGTCTGTGAAAAGGAATATCGGCGGTCTCTGCTGATTAGGTTCCGCCATGCTACTCGATGATCCTACCGCCTTTAGGCTTGATTTCAGTATCAGGCATCTTGATGGTCATGCGGTTTTCCACAAGGTCATCATAGTCTGCACGTCTGTTGTATATGTCAATCGCAGTATAGATGGCTGCCATCATTGAGCGAGGATCCGCAAGGTCGCGTCCTGCCATCTCGTATGCTGTTCCGTGGTCAGGGGATGTTCTTACGATCGGAAGTCCTGCTGTGTAGTTCACTCCGTCCTCGAATGCAAGAGCCTTGAACGGAGTCAGTCCCTGGTCATGGTACATTGCGAGTACTGCATCGTACTTGCTGTAGTTGCCGAGTCCGAAGAATCCGTCAGGTGAGTATGGTCCGAATGCCAGGATACCCTCTTCGTTGGCAGCCTTCACTGCAGGGAGGATGATCTGCTGCTCTTCGTCGCCGAGGAGTCCGCCGTCTCCGCAGTGCGGATTGAGTCCGAGTACGGCAATCTTCGGCTGGTCCACTCCGAAGTCCCTCTGGAGAGAAGCCTTCATAAGGCGGAGCTTGCTGAGGATCTTTTCAGATGTTATGCTTGTGCATACATCCTTGAGGGATATATGTCCGGTCACCACCCCTACCTTCAGGCGGTCACACACCATGATCATTGCCACTTCATCCACTCCGAATTCCTTCTCGAGATATTCTGTATGGCCGGTATAGCCGAAGCCTTCGCTTGCCATGGCTCTCTTGTTGAACGGAGCCGTCACGAGTACGTCTATGTATCCTTCCTTGATGTCCTGCACGGCTCTTTCGAGTGATGTCATGGCTGCCTTTGCAGATTCAGGGGTCGGCTGCCCCGGCTCCACGAACACGTTCTCAGGGAGGCAGTTCACGATATTGACTCTCTTCTGGTGTACTTCCTTGGCAGATGATATCACGTTTGTGTTGATCTGGTCAATGTTATGTACATGCTTCTTGTAGAAGCCGAATATCTTTGATGAACCATAGATTACCGGAGTGCACATGTCAAGGATCCTTTCGTCTGCAAGGGCCTTGATGATAACTTCGTATCCGATGCCGTTTCCATCACCCTGTGTGATTCCTACAACTAATTTCTTTGCCATAGCTTTATTCTTTAATTCTTTTCAAATATTTCATTCCACGGAACCTTGTCCCCCTTACGCCTTATGGAATTCCCCTTTTCACTGTCACCGGCTTTTCCTTTCGCACTGTCACCAATCTACCGCTACCATTTCCAGTTCGGTTTACCGCCAAGGCACAACAAGACAAAATAACTAACAAATATAGGTATAATTTCCCAACCCTCAAAGGCAAGTCGACATGACGTGGGTCAGAACTGCTCTTCTCTATCTTGAGTGACACCTCATTAGCACTCAATCCAAAACATCAACACACAAACTACTAATAATCAACGACTTAAAAAGCTTAATCCCGTCCTGAGTGACTATATACCGTCACTCAGGACATGGACTTTTCGTGTAAATTACTGAGAAGCAGGCAGATATTGAATCACCTTGCGGCTTTAGTGACGAAGTGGTGTCATTCAGGACACGAGCTTGGAACGTTTTCGTGGAACAATTTGTCTGATTTTTTATAAAAATCGAACAAAATTTTTGGTTGGAATAGCGCATACAGACATCCTGAAGGGCGATTTTCGAAAATAGCCGCATACTTTTACGGTATGCGGCTATTGCTTCTGAACTTTGCAGAAATCAATATCGACATGAAACGAAGACCGAACGCCAGATTTTATCACATTTACATCAAAGGACTGGAAAGAGACATCATTTTTAAGGACCGGGAGGACTACATTACAGGGATGAACTACATCGCCATCTGCATATTCCGGACAGCTGTCAGCATGCTGGCCTTCACGTTGATGTCCAACCATTTCCATTTTGTCGTTTACGGAACCGAGGATGAAGCCAGGAATTTCATAGACCTGTACAAACGCAATATTTCAAGATATCTGTCAAAGAAGTACAAAACAGATCATCTGCTCAGACATGTCAAAACAGACTGCAAGCTTATTGCAAATTCAGGAGATGCCCTCAAGACAGCGATAGCATATGTAGTGAGGAACCATATAAAGGCCGGGATTAACCAGACTGTTCAAGGTTATGAATGGAGCAGCGGTAACTGTTACTTTGCTGGAACAGACCTTCTGGAAAAATGCAGCCCGATCTCGTCATTGGGAACGGAAGAGTACCGTAGGACTATGCGTTCGAAGATACGTCTGGACGAAAAGTTTCTTTTGAACTCCAAAGGGTATATTGAACCGGCGTCATATGTGTGCACTGACTTTGTCGAGTCTTGTTTCGGCAGGGTTCGGTCTTTTGACTATTTCATTTATAAGGCCGGAATCACTGCAAAGCCAAAAGAGGGACCTGTAGATTTCAGCGACGAGTTTGTCTTGACCGGTCTGAAGGAAATCATCCGTAAGAAATACGAGGTGACAGAATTGGAGGAACTCAACGAGATTCTGAAGAAGGAGGTCATGCTTCTGCTCAAAAGACAGTTCAACTGTTCTCCCAAACAATTGGCCAGAACAATGCAGATGAGTCTGAAGGATGTCAACCTGATTCTGTCACTTTAGTTGCGACGAGCTTTTGACAGTCACATCTGATCATTTATATTCATTTAAAAATCAACCTATTATGTATTACGAAAAAGAATTGGTCAAGGTATTGCAGAAGGCCACTGCCGAAGCAAAGGCGGAAGGAAAGATGGAAGTAGCGAGATCTATGCTTGAAGCCGGGATATGTTTCGAGGAGATATGTATGTTTACGGGGATTACTGAGGATGAAATTATCCGGAGCATCGAAAAGGATCAGGTGCAGGAGCAGGAAATCAAAGTAAATCTAGGGTTGGAGATGCGTCTGAAAAAATGGAGACAAGAGCATTACACTGCACTGAACATTCCTTCATACATGGTTATGTCCAATAAGACTCTGCAGGAGATTGCCACCAGAATCCCTCGGAGTCGCGAAGAACTTATGGCTATCAAGGGATTTGGTAAGGCCAGCTGGGAAAAATACGGCGAGGAGCTTCTGGCAATAACCTCCGGATTTTAGAAAGTCAACCTAAAGATCTGTGAAGATGGAAGGTAATGGCGGAGGGAGAGTGCCCGAAGGTACTGGAGGAAGGGGCGGTCGGCTGTGGGGAATCCGCCCAAGTGGATCTCCTCAGGTCGTCTGTCATCCTGTTACCACTTACCCCGGATGAATTGCTGGCTTGAGTGACACTCTACTATCACTTAAGCCTGGATATAATCTCATAACGAACTTATAGTCAATATTATACAAATTACATCCCTGGCTTCAGTGACTAGATGGCGTCACTCAGGACAGGTCTGGCACCCAAAATCGGACATTGATAGCTGAACTTTGAACTAAATTCATTATATTTGCCTTACTATGGCACATCCTCCGGGAAGATGCCAAGGAGGACAGAAACAGGAACGGATTATGGCACATGGACTGGATATGGAGATTCAATTTCTGCCGGGAGTAGGACCTAAGAGGGCTGAGCTTCTGCGGAAGGAGCTTGCAGTGGAGACTGTGAGCGATCTTTTGCGCCTGTATCCGTTCAGGTATATTGACAAAAGTACCATCGTAAGGATCTGCGACGCAAGACCTGACATGGCTTACCTTCAGATCCGCGCCAGAGTAATCCGGACAGAACTATATGGAGCAGGTGGAGCGATTGGCCAGGACCAGTTCCCTGACGGAGTTTCACAGAACAGCAGTTCAGCAAAGGCTAACGCAGTCAAGTTCAATACTATCCGCAGAATGAGCGTCTGGGTCAGCGATGGCACCGGGGATATGGAGATGGTCTTTTTCAAGGGCATCAAGTGGATGTACGAGAAACTGAAGCCGGGTGCCGAGTTCATTTTCTTCGGAAAGCCTACCGCGTTCAATGGCAGGATAAACATGGTGCATCCTGAGGTGGACGCAGCACCGGCATCCCCGTCCAGACCAGGGACGATCACGGGAGAGGGGAGATTCCCGATCGAGTCGGGGATGACAGGAGGAGCAGCGACTGGAGGAACGGCGAGAGGAGTAGCTGGAGGAGTGGCGACAGGAATGACAGGAGGAACGGCGAGAGGAGTGGCTGGAGGAGTGGCGACAGGAATGACGGGAGGAACGGCGAGAGGAGTGGCTGGAGGGACAATGACGGGGGTGTATCCTAGTACGGAGAGGCTGAAGAATGCAGGAGTGACCGGAAAGGTCATGAACAAGATAATGGAGGCTGCTGTTGAGAAGGGTCTGCCGGCGACGGAGGAGAGTCTGCCGGAATATATCATGAAACAATACGGGCTGGTCCCTCTGCATTTTGCATTGAGGAATATCCACTTCCCGAAAGATATGATCGCCCTTGAAAAGGCAAAGTACAGACTGAAGTTCGAAGAGCTTTTCTATCTGCAGCTTTCGCTGCTGAAACAGAAATATATAAGGAGCAGGGATGAACAGGGCATCAGGATGCAGAAAGTCGGAGAGGCGTTCAACCTTTGCTACAATGCCCTCCCCTTTCCTCTTACAGGAGCCCAGAAGAGGGTGATCACGGAAATCAGGAACGACATGAAGAGCGGTCATCAGATGAACCGCCTGCTTCAGGGAGATGTGGGAAGCGGAAAGACAATGGTGGCTGTGCTGACGGCATTGATCGCTATAGGCAACGGTTTCCAGACTTGCATCATGGCACCTACCGAAGTCCTTGCCCAGCAGCATTACAGGAACATCCAGAAGTTCCTTGCTCCGACAGGAGTCAAGTCCGCCCTTCTGACGGGAAGCAGCAAGACCTCGGAAAGACGCGAGGTGCACGCCGGCCTGGAAGACGGAAGCATAGGCATAATCGTAGGTACGCATGCCCTGATTGAAGATAACGTTATATTCAGGAACCTGGGACTTGCAATCATAGATGAACAGCATAGGTTCGGTGTGGAACAGAGGTCAAAGCTCTGGAGAAAGGCATCATGCGGAGCACCTCCTCATGTGCTTGTGATGACGGCCACCCCTATTCCAAGAACCTTGGCGATGACCTTGTACGGAGACCTTGATGTGTCGGTAATCGACGAGCTGCCTCCGGGAAGAAAGCCTGTCCAGACTATCCATGCGACAGAAGGCAAACGCCCTGCGATGTACAGATTCATGAGGGAGGAGATTGCTAAAGGAAGGCAGGTATTCATAGTTTACCCTTTAATCAACGAGACAGAGAAGCTGGACTATCAGAGTCTGGAGGCAGGTGCCGAAGAAATCATGCAGAAGTTCCCGTTCCCGGACTACAAGACAGCGGTCGTACACGGCAAGCAGCTGAACGATGTGAAGAAGTTCAACATGGATGCATTTGCCGAAGGAAGGGCTGACATTCTGGTCGCGACTTCTGTGATCGAGGTGGGCGTGGATGTGCCGAATGCTTCGGTGATGATCATAGAAAGTGCTGAAAGGTTCGGTTTGAGCCAGCTGCATCAGTTGCGTGGACGTGTGGGACGAGGAAGCGAGAAGTCATACTGCATCCTGATGACAGGGCACAAGCTGAGCAAGGAGTCAAAGCACAGGATCGAACTTATGTGTGCAACCGAAAACGGATTCGAGCTGGCGGAGGAAGATATGAAGATGAGAGGTCCGGGAGACCTTGAGGGCACGCAGCAGAGCGGTCTGCCGATAAGCCTCAACATAGCATCACTGGCGAAGGACGGTCTTATCCTTAATGCGGCAAGAGATGCTGCAGATGCTGTCCTGAAGGAGGATCCGGCACTGACTTCTGACAGGAATCAGATGCTCCGCAAGGAATTGAGGAAGGATAAATATCAGATTAAGGACTATAGTAAAATCAGTTAAACATGGTAACTGAACTGTTGCAGAAATACATCTGGCTGGTGCAGACGTTCATCCGCGCCGGAGAAAGAGGACTGAGTCTGGATGAGATTTCCGACAAATGGGAGGACAGGTTCGGAAGCGACTATTCGAGACGCACGTTCAACAACCACAGGGATGCGGTTTACGATGTGTTCGGAATACACATCGGATGCAACCGCAGCACAAACCGTTACTTCATCGAGTATTCTGAAGACGTTGCGGACGAGAATGCCGAGACAGCATGGCTGATAAACACATTCACAGTAAACAGCATGCTCTCCCTGGGTAAGGAACGACTCTCGGGAAGGGTTTCAGTGGAGGACATTCCGTCCGGACACCGCCACCTTACAAGTGTCATGGAAGCCATGACCGAGAACAGCGAGATCGTGATCGGATACCGCAAGTACACAAGCGACGAGACTGACAGATATACGATCAGACCATATGCGGTAAAGGAATTCGCGAAGAGATGGTACATAGTCGGTCACTGTATCGAAAGGAATGCGATGAGAGTCTACGGTCTGGACAGAATCATGGACCTGGTGATCACAGGAAACAGGTTCCGCATGCCGAAGAACTTCGATGTGAACGAACTGTTCGCCACAAGCTTCGGAATATACATACCGCATGAGAAGAGTCAGACAATTATCTTCAAGACCAGCCACACGGAGGCCAACTTCCTGCGCGACCTGCCTATACATTCGAGTCAGAAGGAACTGTCAATCAAGGAAGTAAGGAGACTTTTCCCCGAAACACCGCCGATTACAGAGGATGTGTTCTTCGAGATATTCGTGTGCCCGAACAAGGCTCTGGTCATGGAATTCTGCAAGCATGCAGGCAGGCTTGAGGTACTCTCCCCTGCCTCTGTCAGGGAAACTGTAGCTGCGGAACTCCTGAAAGCCGCATCCCAATACACCGCAAAACCCTGACGCACAGCGAATTACAGAAAATCGCATGAGGCAGATGACGCAGGCGATTTACAGGAAGGGGCTGGAAATCAAATAGTTAAATGATATAGATACAATGAAGACAGGTGGTAAAATCGTCAGCTTTACGGCGCTGGCGGCAATTGCAATCGGATTATTTATTTTTATGAAACAGGACAAGACAGAACTCAGCAGCGAAGGCTATATCGGAAAAAGCGGAATAGTCATTGAAGACGGAAAGATGAGTCCGGAGGCCCTTCTGGCTTTCGGCCGCATGTCCGATCCTCAGGTTTCTCCTGACGGAAAACATATATTATATGGTGTAAGCTACACATCTGTAGAGGATAACCGCAGCGTACGCAATCTGTTCATCTGCAACCTCGACGGATCGGACAACCGTCAGGTCACCACATCAGGCAAAAGCGTCAGCAACGCGCGCTGGAGCAATGACGGCAGGAAAATCGCATTCCTCTGCGGAGGTCAGATATGGACAGCCGACGTGAAGAACGGAGTCCTCAAGAGCTTCAGGCAGATAAGCGATGTGCAAGCCGGTATCGGCGAGTTCAAGCTCTCGCCTGACCAGAAGAAGGTCATGTACATCAGCTACATCAAGAGCTCTGTAAAGTCGCCGACTGACTGCTACAGCGACCTTGACAAGGCGACAGCATATACGACCGACGACCTGATGTACCGCCACTGGGACCACACCGTGATGGAGATTCCTCATACATTCGTAGCGGATATAGACCTCAACGAAGGAACATGCGGCATCGGCAAGGACATCCTTGAGGGTGAGGCGGAGATCTATGAGCTGCCTACCGAGCCTTTCGGAGGGCTCGAGCAGCTGTCATGGAGCCCTGACAGCAGGTTCATCGCATATTCATGCCGCAAGCTCGCAGGAAAGAAATATGCATTCTCGACCAATACGGAGATATACCTATATAATATAGAGAGCGGACAGACAGAGGTCATCGATATGGGCGGCGGTTACGACACTGACCCTGTATGGAGCCCTGACGGAACAAAGCTCTGCTGGATCAGCATGGAACGTGACGGCTACGAGGCTGACAAGCAGAGACTCATAGTGGCTGAGCTTTCAGACCTGAACTCTGACATGCCGAAGGTCGGAAAGATCCAGGACATCACCGTGGACTTCAAATATAATGCATCGTCGCCTGTATGGTCTGCAGACTCGAAGAGCATATGGTTCGCTTCGCTCGCTGAAGGCCTTCAGGGAATGTTCAGGGCATACGAGGAGGTGGAGAGCTGGGAGATCGAGCGCATCACCGGAGAGGACATGTGGTACGATTTCGGTTCGCCGTTCCATGTAGCGGAGGGCGAGGACGGATCGCAGACCCTTTATACCACATGGTGCAGCATGGACTTCCCTACCGAGCTTGTAGCCGTGACTACAGGAAAGGACAAGGAGACTTCATACAGACAGATAACAGACGAGAACGGCCACATCCTCAACCAGTTTGCCCCACACGAAACAGAGGCACGCTATGTAAAGACAGTAGACGGCAAGGACATGCTGACATGGCTGCTCTATCCGCCGCAGTTCGACGCTTCGAAGGAATATCCTTCGATTCTGATCTGCCTCGGAGGTCCGCAGGGCACATTGAGCCAGGGCTGGTCATATCGTTGGAACTATCGTCTGATGGCATCACAGGGATATGTGGTCGTACTCCCGAACAGACGCGGAACCACAGCATTCGGTCAGGAATGGACAGAGCAGATTTCAGGAGATTATCCGGGCCTCAACATGCAGGACTATCTGGCTGCAGCACGAGAGCTCAAGGCTGAACCGTACATCGGAAAGATGGCGGCTTGCGGAGCAAGCTACGGCGGATATTCCGTATATTACCTCTGCGGTACACATGAAGACACATTCGATGCGTTCATCGCACATGCAGGAATCTTCAATGAGGAACATATGTACATGACCACTGAGGAGATGTGGTTCCCGAACTTCGACAACGGCGGTCTTCATGAGACAGCAATCGACCCACGCGTAGGCACAAAGGAAGGACCAGTCGGTCCTGCAGGCGACGGAGTGACATTCGGAGGCATCAAGCAGGGCGGTTCGCCATGGAGTAACGATCCGAAGGCTGTGCGTCATTACGCACTGTCTCCTCATAAGCTTGTGACAAGATGGCATACGCCGCTGATGGTCATCCATGGTGGAATGGACTACAGAGTTCCTGTAGACGAGGGAATGGCTGCTTACAATGCGGCACAGATGATGGGAGTTCCGTCAAGACTTCTGATCTTCCCTGACGAGAACCATTGGATACTCAAGCCACAGAACGCGATGCTGTGGCACAGGGAGTATTTCAGATGGCTGGATGAATGGCTTTAACCGACAAGGCGTCACTGGTCGTGACGCTTTTTCTTTGGATCGTCATCAGGAGTTTCGTCAGAAATCATGACTCCGACAGCAAAGCAAAGGCCCATGGTGAAGAAATGTCTCCAAAGCCCCATAAGAGCAGCGAGAAGAAAGGCTATACCGGCAAGAAAACATATTATGGAAAGCACCTTCTCTAAAGTAAGGTGAACGCTTCTCTTTTTTGTGTAAATCATCATCGCTGCATTATACTTTAAAATTACACTTTATGTATATTTTTTGTAAATAATTTGGTATTATTTCACAAAATACGCTACATTTGCATCTGAATACAGAGGCACATGCAAATATAACACCATTTTTGTAAACCTCCAACACTTTTGTAAAGTTTTTTACACATTTTTTGTATACCAAATAACTAAATATGTTAAACTCAATAGAAATCGGCAGAAAGATCAAGGAGTATTTCTCTGAAGCCGGTATTTCACAAATGGAAGTAGCCAAGATGCTCGACGTCCAGCCAGCGGCCGTGAGCAATCAGCTCAACGGCCGCCCGTTCGGCAAGAACTCGGCAGCCAAATGGGGTAATGCATTCGGATTCCGCCCCAACTGGCTTCTCACAGGAGAAGGACCGATGTTCGACCCACAGGACATGCCTCATACAGACGGAATGCTGGATGACCACCCTGAACTTAACCACAATGATGACATTCCGGTAGTACCTGCACGTCTTTTCAGAGCACCTGAAATCAATATTTACGAATATGTGATATCATCTTCATCAGTAGACAGACTGCCGCCAGTACCACACTTCCAGAAACACGATATGTTCGCTACATGCCCGGGAGACGCCATGGCCCCTAGAATATGCCGCGGATACCTGATTGCACTGAGAAGGATGCCAAGAGGCTCTACCATAATAAACGGTGAGATCTATGTAGTCGATACAAAGTCAAGCGGAATGTTCCTCAGAAGAATAGTTGATAACGGACCGGAATCAGCCACATTGACATTCATTGCTGAAAACCAGCAGGATTTCCCTGATTTCGAACTACCGTACGATGACATAATAAATGTCTTCAGAGTTGTCGGAGTGCTTATCACGAACATTTAAATACAAAGAAGTCGTCCTGATCAGGACGACTTCTTTGTTTCTATCATTACGATGAACACTATCCGATCACAAGGATAGCTGCATCATTCTTTTCTACAGAGACCTTCTTCGAAGCCTTGACTGAAGACTCGACAGGCTCATTTCCTCCGTTGATCAGACGCACTGGAGCATCCTCCACGCCAAGAGCCTCAAGGACATCCTTGACCTTGAACTCAAGCGGAGCATCAACTGCGTTTACGGCTGCAACATACCACTTGTCTCCGTTACGACGCGCGAGAACGACCGTCTCACCAGGGAAACCTGACACATAACGTGTCTCATCCCATGTAGTAGGAACCTCCTTCACAAAGTCAAGACAGAGCTGTGGAGCGTCTGTAAGGTTGTTAGGAGCGAGAGCCAGCATCTGAACGGCGTTCTGATAAAGGACCAGGGTAGAGATCTGGAACACGTCAGTTGTACGACGTGTCGTACCACGGTTGTTGCCACGGCTGAGACGTTCATTGAGGAAGCATCCTCCGAACTCCATTGATCCCACGGTGTTGCGGATGAACGGATGCAGACACGCAGCCTGAGCCTCCTGATCGCACTCGTACTGCGAGAATACAAGATTTTCAGAAGCGCGGACAGCCTCGCTGCCGACATAGTTAGGATAAAGCTTCTCCCATCCGCGAGGAAGGGTAGCTCCGTGAAAGATACACATGAGTCCGTTGTCATCAGCGTCGCTGAGGATCGACTCATAGTAGAGCATGGTCTCCTGCTTGTCGCCGCCGAAGAAGTCCACCTTGATACCTTTCACGCCGATCTCCTTCATCCAGCGCATGTCTCTCTTGCGGAGGATAGGGTTGCTCATTACATTGTATGGTCCCTGAACGATGTCGTTCCACCATCCGCTTGAGCTGTACCACAGGAAGAGGTCCACATTCTTTGACTTTGCGTATGCAGCAAGTTCCTCGATGCCTTCATATCCGAGGTTCTGATCCCAGAGAGCGTCAACAAGAAGATACGGGAGTCCCATCTCAGAGGCAAAGTCAACATACGCCTTCTGGTCAGGCATGTTCATGCTGGCATCCTGCCATACGATCCAGCTCCATGCAGACTTTCCGAACTGATAGTCGTGCTTTGTCTCATAGAGAGGTTCGATGTGGTCCCATGCAACTGTTGTCTCCACGATAGGGGCAAGAGACTCACCCACTGTGATCGTTCTCCAAGGAGTGCCGCCAGGGATAGCGATACCAGGTTCAGATGTACCGTTACCGTTGTTTTCTTCCGGCATCGGATACTCGATCTTATATGTAGCACCCACTGTACCTTCAGCACTTCCTTCAGTCGCATAGTACTCGCCAAGTCTGGAGCCGCAGAAACGTCCATCCACACCTGTTTCGCTTACAAGTACCCAACCGTCTCCGGAAAGGTTATAAAGAGCAGGGAATGTATAGCCATGGCCATAGTCATTCTTCGCATCAACCGGCTTTCCGATTCCGTAGTATTCCTCGTAGCTTGGCTTTGTGCGCTTCCATCCGATAAGGGCATGGCTCTGAGGTGTAAGGAAAGTCTTCACATAGTCATGCGAAGGAGTATCATTTAATGTAAATTCAGTTAGTTCTTCAAGAATCCTGACACTTCCTGTCTCGCCTTCCTTAGGTATGAAGTAACGGAAAGCCACATCATTGTTTCCTACGCGGAATTCGATCCGGATTGTCTTATTTCTTGAGCCACGATATGTCACGACAGCTGTTGTCACATCATAAGACATTTCGGATGCCTTACTTCTGTTCATAGTGTACTTTCCGTCGGCACGACCTGTCTCTACAGAAACGAACTCAAGTTCAGTGAAGTCAAATGCATTGGTACGAAGACCAAGACGTGACGAGCCTACAAACGGCTTGCCCTTATGATTCACCTGATAATATACCTTACCGTCCACATCAAGAACTATCACCTGTGTAGCGCCATCAGGGCTGGTTACAGTCGCTCTGTTTTCAGCGAATGTAAAGGTGGCCGTACACATACATGCCACGGCCACCAATATTGTAGAAATGAAGTTCTTCATTTATTTGTCAGATTAGAACATTGCCTTTACCTGGTTGTATACGTTCTGAGCGGTGAAGCCGAGCTTCTCGTCAAGAACCGTATATGGAGCCGAGAAACCGAAGCTCTCGAGTCCGAACACCTTACCGTTGCAGCCAACGAGTCCCTCGAGGTTCACTGGAAGACCGGCAGTAAGACCGAAGATCTTCTCTCCGCAAGGGAGAACTGACTGCTGGTATTCCTTAGGCTGGGTACGGAAGAGACCCTCTGAAGGACAGCTTACGATACGGACCTTGAGACCATCCTCACGAAGAAGGGCAGCACCTGCAACGAGAGTTGAAACTTCTGAACCTGAAGCAACGAGAGTCACATCAGGGTTCTCGTCTGAACCTGCCACGATGTAAGCACCCTTCTCTGCCTGAGTATAGTCGTTTCCGTCAGGAAGCTGTGCGATGTTCTGACGTGAGAAGATAAGAGCGGTAGGAGTGTCAACGTTCTCCATAGCCATCTTCCAGCACTGGGTTGTCTCGATAGAGTCAGCAGGACGAAGAACGAGAACAGAGTTCTTTCCGTGGTGGTTCTTGAGCTTCTCCATGAGACGGATCTGCGCCTCCTGCTCAACTGGCTCGTGGGTAGGACCGTCCTCACCTACGCGGAATGCGTCATGTGTCCAGATGAACTTGACAGGGAGCTCCATGAGGGCAGCCATACGTACTGCAGGCTTCATGTAGTCAGAGAATACGAAGAATGTACCGCAGGCAGCGATCACACCACCGTGGAGAGCCATACCGATGCAGCAGCAAGCCATTGTAAGCTCAGCTACACCTGCCTGGAAGAATGCTCCGCTGAAGTCGCCAGGTACGAATGAAGTGGTCTCCTTGAGGAAGCCGTCAGTCTTGTCTGAGTTGGAAAGGTCAGCTGATGCGCAGATCATGTTAGGAACCTGCTTTGCAAGCTGGCTGAGAACTGCTGCTGATGCGTTTCTTGTAGCATCACCGGCCTTCTGCTGTACTGCAGTCCAGTCTACCTTTGGAGCAGCGCCGCTGAACCACTCTGCCTGTGCGGCAGCCTTTTCAGGGTTAGCCTCAGCCCATGCCTTCTCTTCTGCATAACGCTCTGCAACAACAGCCTTGAGCTCCTCAGCACGCTTTGCGTAGAGATCCTTCACTTCGTCGAAGATCACGAAAGGATTCTCAGGATCGCCACCGAGGTTTGTCACAGTATTCTTGAATGCATCGCCGCCGAGAGGTGCACCGTGAGTCTTGCAGTTGCGCTCGTATGATGAACCGTCAGCCTTGAGAGCACCCTTACCCATGACACACTTACCGATGATGAGGGTAGGACGGTCGTTGACGGTCTTCGCCTCGTCGAGTGCCTTGCGGATCTGGTCGCAGTCGTTACCGTTGATTGTGATCACATGCCATCCCCATGCCTTATACTTCATGGCTGTATCTTCTGTCATGACGTCAGCGCACTCTGTAGAGAGCTGGATGTCGTTAGAGTCATAGAACATCACGAGGTTGTCAAGAGCGAGGTGACCTGCGATACGGCCGGCACCCTGTGAAATCTCCTCCTGAACACCACCGTCAGATATGTAGGCATAGACAGTCTCCTTTGCGAAAGTAGGGTTTCCTGTGCGTGCTGCAAGGAACTTCGCTGCGATAGCTGCACCTACTGCGAATACGTGACCCTGACCGAGAGGACCTGATGTATTCTCGATACCACGCATGATGTCGACCTCTGGGTGACCTGGAGTAGGTGACTCCCACTGACGAAGCTGAGCAAGTTCCTCAAGGGTGAACTTACCTGCGAGAGCAAGCTGAGAGTAGAGCATCGGCGCCATGTGACCTGGGTCAAGGAAGAAACGGTCACGGCCTTCCCACTTCGGATTCTCAGGGTCGTACTGGAGGTACTCAGAATAGAGCACGTTGATGAAGTCTGCACCACCCATGGCTCCGCCCGGATGTCCTGATTTAGCCTTTTCAACCATTGAAGCTGCGAGAATTCTGATGTTATCCGCAGCCATGTTCATAACTTTCTTGTCGTTCATGTTATCAATTATAATTTAAAGTTAGTTGTTCACATAAGATTTAAAAATCGTATAAAGATACACATTTTCCTCAATTAAACATAACCGACATGTCCATTATCTCAAAAATGTTTCGTTTTTGACATAAATTTGGACTTTAATTGCATAATTGCATTAAAAACACAAGACACTGGAACACGATTATTAGGAGTTTCATCAGATTTTTATTTACTTTGTAAAAAGAACATAAAACAACTAAAACTAATATCATGTCACAGACCAACACTGCAAATGAAGCCAAAGGCTTCTACAAACTGTCGTGGCTGCAGAGAATCGGATTCGGTAGCGGCGACATGGCACAGAACCTGATTTATCAGACAGTCAGCATCTGGTTGCTCTTCTTCTACACAAATGTCTACGGTCTCTCTCCAGGAGCAGCGGCGCTGATGTTCCTCATCGTCCGCCTCGTTGACGTCCTTTGGGATCCTCTCGTGGGAGCATTCGTCGACAAGGGCAACCCGAAATGGGGTAAATACCGTTCATGGCTCATCCTCGGCGGTATCCCTCTCGGAGGTCTCGCAATCCTCTGTTTCTGGAACGGCTTCAGCGGCTCGCTCGCTTACGCATACATCACATATGTAGGAATGAGCATGTGCTACACATTGGTAAACGTACCGTACGGAGCACTCAACTCATCACTCACCCGTGACACAGAGGAAATCACTATCCTCACATCCACCCGTATGTTCATGGCAAACCTCGGTGCACTTATCGTCAAGTCGCTCCCTATGGTAATCGCCATCTTCGCACCGGTTGCAGCTGACGGCACAGCCATCACTGACAAGCCAGAATCAGCTACCGCATGGTTCATCACAATGACCATCTTCTCTCTCGCAGGAATCGCACTCCTCATCTTCTCGTTCTCACAGTGTAAGGAAAGAGTCGTGATGGACCAGAAGGAGTCAGAGAACGTCAAGGTAAGCGACCTCTGGATGGAGTTCCTCCGCAACCGTCCTTTGAGAGTCATCGCATTCTTCTTCATCACAGCTTTTGCAATGATGAGCATCGGAAACGCAGCTGACGCTTACTTCATGACTTACAACGTCAATGCAACTCCTGTGATGACTACAGCATTCATGTGGCTCGGCACCATCCCTGCATTCATCTTCATGCCTCTCGTTCCTGCAATCAAGAAGAAGATCGGCAAGAAGGGAATGTTCTACCTCTTCCTCGGTACAGCCGTGGTAGGTATGGCGATGATGTACATCTTCGTACAGGTACCGGCTCTGAAGCAGTTCTGGCTCCTCTGCATCGCACAGTTCGTCAAGAGTACAGGTATCATCGTGGCTACAGGTTACATGTGGGCTCTCGTTCCTGAAGTCGTTTCATACGGCGAGTACACATCAGGAAAGCGTATCGCAGGTATCGTGAACGCACTGACAGGTATCTTCTTCAAGGCAGGTATGGCTCTTGGTGGTGTAGTTCCTGGCCTCGTGCTTTCAATCGTAGGCTTCAATGCAGAACTCCCGCAGCAGACTGCACTTGCTGAGGAAGGTATCCTCTGGCTCGTCTGCGTGATCCCGGCAGTCCTCCTCTTCCTTGCAATGTTCATCATCTCGAAGTACGAACTTGAGGATGACGTGATCGACAAGATCAACATGGAGATCGAAGCAAGAGCAACTAACGCATAATCACATAACACAAAACAATAAGAAAATGAAAACTCCAAAACGTTATCTTTGTCCATGGGACTATATGGCAGACCCTTCAGTACATGTATGGGACGGCAGACTCTACATCTATCCATCACACGACTGGGAGCCTGAGGACTTCGTCGAGAACGACAACGGTGACCACTTCAACATGAAGGATTACCATGTATTGAGCCTTGAGGGCGATCCGATGACAGCAGAAGTGACTGACCATGGCAAGGTTCTGGACGTTGCCGACATTCCATGGGCAGGACGCCAGCTCTGGGACTGCGAGGTTGCAAGAAAAGACGGCAAGTACTACATGTACTTCCCTCTCAAGGACAGAAACGACATCTTCCGTCTCGGAGTTGCCATAAGCGACAAGCCGGAGGGACCTTTCGTTCCGCAGCCTGATCCTGTAAGAGGCAGCTACAGCATCGACTATGCAGTCTTCGAAGAGAATGGAGAGTATTATCTGTACTTCGGAGGTCTTTGGGGTGGACAGCTCCAGCGTTACAAGGACAACAAGGCTCTTGAGAGCGCTTATCTTCCAGAAGGAAAGGAGCCTGCTCTTCCAAGCCGCGTCGTACGCCTGAGCGAGGACATGCTCGGATTTGCAGAGGATCCAAGACCGGTGGTCATTCTTGACAAGGACGGCAATCCTCTTACTGCTGACAATCCATACAGATTCTTCGAGGCATCATGGATGCACAAGTACAATGGAAAGTATTATCTTTCATATTCGACCGGTGACACTCATTATCTCTGCCACGCAATTGGTGACAACCCTTACGGACCTTTCACATTCAAGGGCGTGATCATGACTCCGGTAGTAGGATGGACAACACACCATTCTATCGTTGAATACGGCGGAAAGTGGTGGCTCTTCCACCATGACAGCGTTCCTTCAGGTAAAAAAACATG
>JAZNAW010000045.1:0-30667 GCA_045586745.1 Candidatus Cryptobacteroides sp. | reverse complement strand
GGAATAAAATTTGTTATATTTCAAAAAACATTTTATATCTTTGCATCCACTTTCTGACGCGGATGTGGTGAAATGGTAGACACGCTCGTTTCAGGTGCGAGTGCTTCACGGCGTGTAGGTTCGACTCCTATCATCCGCACTTTGTCAAGCTCAGCTTCGGCTGGGCTTTTTTTTGTTTCCTAAATGTGCTATCTTTACCGATTATGAACACTAAACACATAATTATGATACTTGACCTTATTAAAAAGTTGGCAGTCTTAGGTATGGCTGTGTTTATATCCGGCTGTAATGCCGTCGATATGGATAAGTTTGTTGATGAACTGTATGAGAAGATGTCACAGGAAGAACGTATCGCCCAGTTGAGGAGCGGCTATATGGATGACCTGTTTGACGAGAACGGTCAGCTTGATACTGATAAGTGTGAGGAACTGATTCCATATGGTATCGGCCACTTCTCACAGTATGCGAGCCAGAAGCCTATGGATCCGAATGTCCTGCGTGACCGTGTCGCTGCAGTCCAGGACTGGCTTATGAACAATACTCCTAACGGAATACCTGCCCTGTACCATGAAGAGGTGCTTTCCGGCGTGAATACCCAGGGTTCGACAGTATATCCCCAGCAGATAGGCCAAGCTTGTTCATTCAATCCTGAACTTGCCGAACTCAAGACTCTCCAGACCGGTATTGTCATGCGTAAGATGGGCGGCGTACTTTCGCTTTCTCCAATGGTGGACGTGTGCCGTGTCCCAAGCTTCAACAGACTTGAGGAATCCTATGGTGAGGATGCATACCTGTCTGCGGTAATGGGAACTGCATTCGCACGCGGTCTTCAGCAGGGTGACCTCAGGAAAGGTGTGGGTACATGCTCGAAGCATTACCTGGGTTATGGCGGAGGCGGAGAGACCGATGAGAAGGAGATGCTGGAAGAAATTCTCCTTCCTCATGAGACAATGATCCGTCTGGAAGGAAGCAAGGTGGTGATGCCGGGATATCACGAGGTACATGGAGTAAAGTGCGCCGCCAGTGAATATATTCTTAGGGATATCCTGAGGGATTACGTCGGATTTGACGGAATGGTGGTGAGTGATTATACAGCCATCAGTCAGATTCCGGGTCTTGAAGGATCTGTCCAGAAGGCTGCTGCGGCTATCAATGCAGGTACAGATGTGGATTTCCCGACAGGTACTGATTACAAGCATCTCCAGACAGCAATCGATGAGGGACTTGTCTCTCCTGAAACTTTCGAAAATGCTGTAAAGAATGTCCTCAGACATAAGTTCCGTGCAGGACTTTTCGATAAGAACCCTTATCTGTATAGTACTGAACATATAGTTCTTGACTCACCGGAGGAACGACAGACAGCGTACGAAATCGCTACACAGTCTGTTGTGCTTCTTGAGAATAACGGTATACTTCCTTTGAGGGAGCCGGGAAAGATACTCCTGACCGGCCCGAATGCAAACTCGATGTGGGCGATGTGCGGTGACTATTCGTTCCCTGCAATGGCTTATTTCTGGAAGCATGTGAGGGAAGGACTGGATAATCCTCATATCGTAGGTCTGCTTGAAGGAATGAGAGGACGTGGACCGGAGGGCGTGGATATCATGTATTCACGCGGATGTGACTGGACAGAGGAAGACGAGACCAGGCTTGAACAGGGTGGTGACGAGCGTGCATGGAGAAATGCCCGCAGACATCGTAGAGTTGATTCAGGTGAGGTCGCTGACAAGGATGAGGCCCTCAGGATGGCTGCGGAATGCGATGTGATCATTGCGGCTGTCGGTGAGAATGTGCTTCTTTGCGGTGAGAACCGTGACAGGGATGGCCTTCGTCTCCCGGGCAAGCAGGAAGAGTTTGTTGAGGAACTTATTGCGACAGGAAAGCCTGTAATCCTTGTGATGTTCGGTGGCAGGGCACAGGTGGTTTCAGGTCTTGCAGAGCGCTGCGCTGCTGTCATCCAGGCATGGTATCCTGGTGAGGAAGGCGGAAATGCAGTTGCCGATATCCTTTATGGAAACGTTTCCCCTTCAGCTAAACTTTCTGTGAGTTATCCTAATGAAGAGGTTTACGAGGCTATGTGCTACAACTATTCTGCAGAGCAGGATCCTCGCGTCCAGTGGCCTTTCGGCTATGGATTGAGCTATACTGAATTCGAGTATGGAAATCTTGTCGTAGACTCTTCTGCATCTACATCAGACAAGTCTGTAAATGTTTCGTTTGAGGTTACGAATACCGGTTCGGTGGCTTCTGATGAGATTGCACAGGTGTATGTTTCTCCTACAGAGGAAGGACAGAACATCCGTCCTATCCAGCTTCAGGGCTTTGCGCGTGTTTCGCTTCAGCCGGGAGAGACAAAGACTGTAAAGGTAAAGATTCATACAGAGCAGTTCGGATACTATACAAATGACGGCGTACGTCAGTGGAATATTGCTCCGGGTACATTTGAAGTCAAGATCGGAGCATCTTCTGCAGATATCAGACTCTCCGATAAGATTACCTTGACAGGAAAGCATGTTCAGAAGCCTTTGAGAGACTATTACTTCTCTGAAGTTGCTGTAAAATAACTCTGTATGAAGATTGTATTTCTTGATGCGGCGACAATGGGAGATGTCTCATTCGAGCCATTTGAAAGATTGGGCGATTTTGTATCCTACGCGACCTCTTCTCCGGAAGAGGCTCGCGAAAGGGTTGCCGATGCGGATGTGGTGATGATCAACAAGGTCATTGTCGATAAGGCGCTTATCGATGCGGCCGGTTGTCTGAAGCTCATCTGTGTGGCAGCTACGGGTGTCAACAATATCGATGTGGATTATGCCTCATCCAAGGGCATACCTGTAAGGAATGTGGCCGGATATTCTACGGATTCCGTTGCACAGGCGACATTCATGCATATCCTGTCGCTTGCTGGTGGAGCGCCTTACTTTGACCAGAGCGTCAAGTCCGGGGCATATTCCCGAAGCGGAATGTTCACCGACCCGAACTGGAACTGGTGGGAGCTTGCCGGCAAGACTATAGGTATCATCGGACTCGGCAATATCGGAAAGAAGGTTGCGAAGATTGCGGAAGCCTTTGGAATGAAGGTGTGTTATTATTCGACATCCGGTACAGGACATTGCAAGGATTATCCATGTCTCTCTCTTGAAGATCTCCTGGCTGTCTCTGATGTCGTTTCCGTTCATGCTCCGTTGAATGAGAGGACCCATAATCTTCTTGGTGCCAGGGAGTTCGCGATGATGAAGCCGACTGCGTATGTCGTAAATGCCGGACGCGGAGCCATAATCGTCGAGAAGGACCTTGCGGAAGCTGTCGATAACGGAGTGATTGCTGGAGCCGGAATAGATGTGTTCGTACAGGAGCCGATTCCGGAAGACCATCCGTATCTCAAGATGAAGCATCCGGAACGCATGCGTCTGGCCCCTCATGTCGCTTGGGCAAGCGTCGAGGCCCGCAAGCGTCTCGTAAGCATGATGGCAGATAACGTCAGGAAAGGCTGGTGAGTATAGACGAAAAAAGCACTGAATTTTTTTAGTCAGCCCCTCCCTGTTTTTCCGCGCGTCTCTTCCGGGAACGCGCGGGAATTTGGCAAAAATCCGCGCGTCTGGCACTGAAAAGAAGCTTTCGCGCAGATTTCCAGCTATTTTCCGCGCCGAAAGACAGCACCGCTGCACAAGTCGATTGTTTTACGTTGAGCCGGGAAACGCAGGTCAATGATAGCTCCCGTAAGTATTGAATTGTTGAACCTTTGGAATGACTTCCGCAAGGTTGTAAAATTCGTTGATGAAAACCCTTGGGTCAAGTCTATGTTGGAGAAAATTGTTGTAAATAAAAAAGCCGAGGGGCAATAGACTACCGTCAAGGCAGTATTCTCACACTGTCATCCTCCCATACTCCCAAGACAGGGAAGACAAACAGGCTTGAATCTAACTTACTTATTCCTACGGATACAAAAGTGCATCCTTATACGAACAAGTCTTGGCATTCCTACTCTTATAGTTAGCCGAAATTCAAGAGCAAAAGTTCTCTGATACATAGGTTAAACATTCTTCTGCGTAGAACTTTGCTTGGAACTTCACGCCACCTACACATAGTACAACCTAGAAATCCAGTTTTGTCAATTATATCAAAAAAGGCGCTGAATTTTCAGCGCCTTTTTGCTCCCGAACTTGGACTTGAACCAAGGACCCTCTGATTAACAGTCAGATGCTCTAACCAACTGAGCTATTCGGGAATTTGTTGTCTCAAACGTTTTCTTTTCGTTTGGGATTGCAAAGGTAGACATTTTTTCTTTACCTCCAAACTTTTTTGCGGAAAATTTATAAAAAATATCACTTTTCCGCTTTTTGTACGAAATCAGAGACTTTTTGTGTACATTTGTGTTTCTATCTGAAAACTAATCAGCCTCAGGCACTAAAACTGACTTTATGGATATAGATCTTTTATCGAAAATGGTCAAGGAACTGATTCTTGACGATGATAAGGTAGTCCTTCCCGGACTGGGCTGCTTTGTAGCTGAAATTGTACCTGCGTACTTCTCCGATAAGGGATATACCATCAATCCTCCTTATAGGAAGCTGTATTTCAGGGCGCGTCCTGACGAAGGAGATTCGCTGATAGATTTCTATGCCAGGTCGAATGATGTCTCATATGATGTGGCCGAGAGAATCATAAAGGATTTCGTTTCCGAGCTGAAGACGGTTCTTCATGCAAAGAAGGTGGTCGTTTTCCCCGGACTTGGCCGTCTGAGGGCAACAAAGGAGAACAATGTCTTCTTTATTGCAGACGAAGATCTTGATATATATCCTGAAGGTTTCGGTCTGGAGCCTATATCCCTTAAGACTCACAAGGAGACTGCAGCTGAAGTCAGTGCGGCGGTGGCAGGTCTGAAGACCATGCTGGAAACTGAACCTGATGTTGAAATTCTGGTGGAACCTGTACCGGACCCTATTCCTGATCCTGTGCCAGATTCAGTGCCGGTATCTGACGTCATACCTGAAGTTGTGCCGGAATCCGACTCATTACCGGAAACCGGAGCGGACGCTGAACCGGATCAGCAGCCTGACCAGGTGTCAGACCAGCAGGAGGAATCAAAGCAGAAACCTGCACCGGATCCGATACCGGACTCAAAGCCAGATCCACAGCCGGAATCTAAGCCGGAGTCAGAACAGGAGCCTGATCAGAAACCAGAACAGAAACAGGTTACAGAGGTTACACCAGCGCCTATAGCCGAGAAACCGGCTGGAAAAAGATGGGACAGGGTGTTCTGGATCATTCTTGCAGTGCTGGTGCTTCTTGTCGTTGCATATATGGCGGTAGGACGTCTATGTCCGGAATGGATAGACCAGTTCCTCTACACTCCTGAAGAGTTGAAAATTCTTAACCGATAACGATGATCAAATATACAAAAGACCTTACGATACAGTGCTATGAGACAGATGCCGCATGGCGTCTGAAGCCTGTCTCGTTCATGAACTTCGCCCAGGAGGCGGCCGGAAACCATGCCGTGTATCTTGGCTTCGGATATGACGACCTTATAGCATCAAACACAGCCTGGATCCTGTCCAGGATGCATGTAGTCTTTACTGACACTCCGAAGTGGAAGGACGAACTTGTCCTGACCACATGGCACAAGGGGCTTAACCGTCTGTTCTTCTTGAGGGACTTCATGCTTACAGACAAGGAGGGACGTGAAAGAGTGAAGGCGACGACTTCATGGCTGGTGCTGGATCTTGCTACCAGAAGACTGGTCCGTGACCCTAAACTGATGGAAGATGGTACAGTATGTACTGAAAATGTGATCGAGACTCCTGCAGACAAGGTCCAGATGCCGAAGGGTATCGAGCCGGTACATATGATGGACCATACTGTGGCCTATTCCGATGTGGACATGAACGGTCATGCCAACAACGCCATGTACATGCAGTGGGCTATGGATGCGGTCGATTACGACCTCGCATCCGCAAGACCGCTCAAGGAGTTCACCATAAACTTCAACCATGAGACAAAGCATGGCGATGTCGTCTCCATCTATAAGACAAGACTGGAGGAAGAAGACGGCGTCCGTGTGTTCATCGAAGGAAGGTCGGCAGACCAGTCTGCCTTTTGTGTCGAAATAGTATTCTGAACCGATGGAACTGATATATCCATATGACATCGCCCCTGTTGTTCCTGCGCCGACTGCTGATACCACTGTGGAGCGTGCTGTGGCAAGCGAGTGGTTTCCTGTCGTGGAATCCAGCGGACTCGTCGTAGGCCGCGCCACACGAAACTATTGTCATAGCGGCGCCAAGCCTCTCCATCCGGTCATCCATATCCATATCATAGACAGATTCAGCCGCATATATCTTCAGAAGCGTTCCATGAGCAAGGATATACAGCCGGGCAGATGGGATACGGCCGTAGGCGGACATGTGTCCTATGGGGAAGGAATAATGGAGGCAGTATATCGTGAGGCATATGAAGAACTTGGCTTTACAGACTTCAATCCTATTCATCTTGAGACATATATGTTCGAGTCGGAGATAGAGAAAGAGATGGTGAATGTCTTTGCTGTTGTCGGCACATATGAACTTCATCCGGATCTTGACGAGGTGGATGAAGGAAGATGGTGGGAACTTTCTGACATTGATGCCAATCTTGACAAAGGTGTCTTTACTCCTAATTTTGAGTCAGAGTTCCGGATGATCCGCAAGTCTCTTCTGGCTCTCTTGTAATATATCTAAAACAATATGCACATGTCTGTAATCGAATCTTTTTCTGGAATGTCATTCGGAAGGACACAGACGCTGCGTGATATAGCATCGTCTGTCTCATGTGAATACATCCTTCTGTATACAGGTCCGCACCGTCTTGAAATGGGAATGCTGGCCTGCGAGCGCATTGCCGCGATTGCCGGTGATACTGCAGCAGACATGCTGTATGCAGACCATTACAGGCTTGTAAATGATGCAGACGGCAACCAGGTGCGCAAGAAGCATCCTCTGATCGACTGCCAGAAGGGCGCTCTACGAAATGATTTCGACTTCGGTACCGTGCTGGTCTTCCGTACATCTTCGTTCATGGAGGCGGTCGAGGCAATGGAGACCGACTATGAATATGCCGCATTGTACGACCTTCGTCTGCGCATGAAGAAGATAGTTCATATTAACGAATATCTCTATACCGACGTCGAGACAGACAACCGTAAATCAGGAGAGAAGCAGTTCGATTATGTAGACCCTCGCAACAGGGCTGTGCAGATAGAGATGGAGAAGGTCTGCACTGAACATCTCAAGAGAATTGGCGCCTATCTTGAACCGAAGTTCAAGGATCCCGATACATGCGGACTCGGTGGAGTTTTTCCGGTGACTGCGACCGTTGTGATTCCTGTATTCAACAGAATCCGCACTGTAGAGGATGCGGTAGCAAGCGCATTGAGCCAGAAGACTTCATTCCCGTTCAATGTGATAGTGGTAGACAATCATTCTTCGGACGGAACGACAGAACTTCTATCAAGACTTGCGACTGAAGATGACAGACTGGTTCATGTCATTCCGGACAGGGACGACCTTGGAATAGGCGGATGCTGGAACCTCGCCGTCCATCACAAGGACTGCGGCGAGTATGCGGTCCAGCTTGACAGCGATGACGTTTACAGCGGTCCTGACACCCTTCAGAAGATAGTCGACGCCTTCCGTGAGCAGAAATGCGCCATGGTCGTGGGTACATACCAGATGACGGACTTCCGGATGAACCCGATACCTCCGGGAATCATTGACCATAGGGAATGGACGGAGGACAACGGCAGGAACAACGCGCTACGTATCAACGGCCTCGGTGCTCCTAGAGCATTCTGGACGCCTCTTCTGCGTACGATAAACCTGCCGAATACAAGTTACGGCGAAGACTATGCGCTTGGACTCCGCATAAGCAGAGAGTACAGAATCGGACGAATCTACGATGTCCTCTACTGCTGCCGCAGATGGGAGGGAAATTCCGATGCGGCTCTGGATGTGGAAAGGATCAATGCCAACAATCTGTACAAGGACAGGATCCGTACATGGGAGCTTGAGGCAAGAATCAGGATGAACGATGAAGAATAACAGGATACTGCATAAGTTTGTGGGAGACCAGCTGTCAAGGTGGTCTCTCGCCTGTGATAATTACAGGGCTCTGAAGAATGTCAGGGTAAGGGAAATGGAGATAGGCGGAATGACAGTAAAGCTGCAGTTCAATCCTGCGAGGATCATTTCTTCCGCTGCAAAGCTGAGCAAGGAGGATATAGCAAGGCGCAAGTGCTTCCTGTGCCGTGACAACCGTCCACAGGAGCAGGACATGCTCAAGTTCGAAGGCCGCAAAGGAAAGAAGTACCACATACTTGTAAACCCGTATCCGATTTTTCCGGAACATCTTGTCATAGCTGCAGTGAAGCATACCGACCAGTCCATCTGGCACCGGTACATTGACATGCTCGACCTTGCACGCAAGTATGACGGATTCACGTTCTTCTACAACGGTCCTAAGAGCGGAGCCTCCGCTCCGGACCATCATCATTTCCAGGCGGCACCGAAAGGACTGATTCCTCTTTGCGAGGAGGTGGAGAGATCCCTCGACAAGCTCGGGATGCCAGAGGACAAGCCTGGGATGCCAGAGGAACTGTCGTATCTGACTTCTGTCCAGGATGCCCGTCTGTACAGTTATACTAAATTCACGACAGGAGTATTTGTTTTACGCTCGGAAACGGCCAAGTCCGCAGCCAAGCTCTTCTACAGGCTTCTTGACTGTGCTGAAATAAAGGAAGGGGATACCGAACCGCAGTTCAATCTCTTTACATACCATACCGGAAATGAGTTCCGTTCCATAGTCATTTTCCGCAGCCGCCATCGCTCGCATCACTATTTCAGCGAAGGCCCGGACCATCTGACCATGAGTCCGGGATGCGCTGATATGGGAGGTTTCTTCATCGTCCCTGTTGAGGATGAATTCGACAGGATAACTCCGGAACTTCTTGGCGGGATGGTATCGGAAGTATCCATAACGAAGGAGGAAGAAAACCGTATCATATGGCGTCTTACACGTACACAGCCACTTCTTCATGTCGGTATAATGTCCGCCAGGGAGCTTGAGTTCGAGGTTCTTTCTGACGGAGCCGGTCTGCGAAGGGCGGTTTTACGTGAAGGAAAGATAGAATATGATGGCGCCCTGTATGATGAACTGTTCTTTGAGGCGCCTACCCTTTCTACCCGTTTTGCAGAGCCGTCGTTTGTACTTCACGGAGTGACGATAGGGGTTGATTTCCATTGGGAGAGAAAGGAAGACCAGACATTTGCTGGAGCCCTGAAGCTCATAGTGGACAAGGACAGGCTTGCAGCCATCAACGTAATAGGTGTGGAGGACTATCTTTTGAGCGTGATATCATCGGAGATGAGCGCTTCCGCTTCAGAAGAATTCCTCAAGGCCCATGCTGTAATATCCCGTTCATGGGTCATGGCACAGATTGCGGCTTCCGGCAAGGACCATTGTCCGGAGATCCCGGAAGGAATATACGGAGTGCCTGCTTTGGTTTCACATCTTGATTCTGTCCTTTGCGCCGATGAGACAAAGGAAGGATCCAAGGTTCATGAATATGTGAAGTGGTACGACCATGAGGACCACAGGCTTTTCGATGTATGTGCCGACGATCATTGTCAGAGATATCAGGGCCTTACACGTGCCACCGGCGAGACGGTGCGCAGAGTGATAGATTCCACATGGGGACAGACTCTATGTTATAAGGGAGAGCTCTGCGACGCAAGATTCTCGAAATGCTGCGGAGGGGTGATGGAGGAATTCTCCACCTGCTGGGATGACAGCGATTACCCGTATCTCCAGCCTCTGCCGGATACCCATGGACATGATCCGGAAGGAGAATGTTTCTGCAACACTACTGACAAGGCGATCCTGTCACAGGTACTGAACAACTACGACCAGGAGACAACTGATTTCTACCGATGGACGGAAGTCTATGACAGGGACATTCTTTCTGAGCTCATTCAGCGGAAGAGCGGTGTTAAGGTCGGCAGAATTGTTTCCATTGAACCTCTTGAAAGAGGCCGGTCAGGCAGGATCATGAAACTGAAGATTACAGGAGAGGACTCTGTCCTGATCATCGGCAAAGAGCTGGAAATAAGAAGGATACTCTCCGAAAGCCATCTGAAGAGCTCTGCGTTTGATGTCAGGTTTGAGGGTGATTCGGTAATCCTTGACGGCAAAGGATGGGGACACGGAGCCGGTCTCTGCCAGATCGGAGCCGCAGTAATGGCATCCGGAGGCTATACATATACTGAAATATTGGAACATTATTATCCCGGAACGGTTATAAATGAAGACTAAAGGCAACATAAATCCATGGTGGTGGATACCGACGCTTTATTTTGCGGAAGGTATCCCATATTTCATCGTCAACAACATATCTGTGATCATGTTCAACAACATGGGCATGTCCAAGGGAGAGATGGCATGGTATACGAGCCTGCTGTATCTTCCATGGGTCATCAAACCTTTGTGGAGCCCGTTTGTCGACATCATAAAGACCAAGAGGTGGTGGATAATGGCAATGCAGATACTGATGTCCGCAGCCTTTGCACTGGTGGCATTCACCCTGCCTCATCCGTCGGCGGAAGTCATAACCGGCGGAAATGCGGATGTGTCCCTGTTTGCCGTGACACTGGTGCTGTTCTGGATTACAGCCTTTGCTTCCGCAACTCATGACATAGCGGCTGACGGCTTCTATATGCTGGCGCTGAATCCGGGTGACCAGTCCCTTTTCGTCGGCATCAGAAGCACATTCTACAGACTTTCTTCAATCTTCGGACAGGGAGTGCTGGTTGTGATTGCCGGTATGCTCGAAAGAAAGACCGGGGACATACCGCAGGCTTGGTCGACAACATTGCTGATAAGCGCAGTGATATTCGCAGCGGTAACATTATGGCACACATTCCGCCTTCCTCGTCCTGCTTCGGATTCTTCCCGTCTTGAGATCGGGAAGAAGAGTGCCAGTGATATATTTCTGGAATTCGGCAGAACATTCGCAACCTTCTTCCGCAAGAAGCATGTCTGGATGGCTATGGCGTTCATGCTCCTGTACCGTCTGCCGGAGGCATTCCTTGTGAAGATGATGAATCCGTTCCTTCTTGATCCGCTTGCAGAAGGCGGTCTGGGACTCTCGACCGAAACTGTCGGAATCGTTTATGGTACTGTAGGAGTCGCAGCCCTGACTGTAGGTGGCATACTCGGAGGAATCGCGGCGTCAAGATGGGGACTCAAGAAATCGTTATGGCCGATGGCCTTGAGCCTTACCCTGCCTTGTCTGTCCTTTGTGTTCCTCGCTGCGTTCCAGCCGGAGAACATACTTCTGATCAGCTCCTGTGTGGCTCTGGACCAGTTCGGTTACGGTTTCGGCTTTACTGCATATATGCTTTATCTCATATACTTTTCTGAAGGGGAATTCAAAACGGCACACTATTCGCTGTGTACGGCATTCATGGCACTCAGCATGATGCTCCCTGGTATGGTCGCAGGATACCTTCAGGAAGCGGTCGGCTATGTCTGGTTTTTCGGTTTCGTGATGATATGCTGTCTTGTTACCGTACTTGTGACCTTCCTGCTGAAGGTCGATCCTCAATTTGGAAAGAAAAATTAAAGATCAGTGGTTATGATTAGAAAGATGATGATTTATGCCGCTTCATTTGTCGCAGCATGCGGACTGAATGCGTGCGGACAACAGGATGTCCCACCTGCAGAGGGCTCAAAGACAGGTTTTGCCCTTTCGTTCTTCAAACAGGTGAACAAGGCTTCAAAGAGTTCAGAAAACATAGTGGTTTCTCCATACAGTGCAGGCGCGGCCTTGTCCATGCTTATGGAAGGCGCGCAGGGACAGACGAGGGTTGAACTGGACAATGCTCTCAACGGATGTGTGTTCAGCAGCCAGAAGCTGGAAAGCGGCGATTCGGTCGTGGTGAAGTCCGCCAATTCCGTATGGATCGACAGTGACTTCAGTGTCAGAAATCACTATGTGAATATACTTCAGAAAGACTATGATGCATTGGTGGAGACATTGAGATTCTCGGATCCGGCAACTGTCCGTGCAATCAATAACTGGTGCTCGGAGCACACAAACGGAAGGATTGACGAGATCATCGACCGTCTGACTCCTGGAGATGTCATGGTTCTTCTTAATGCATTGTATTTCAACGCACCATGGGAGGAACGGTTCGATTCGGGCCTTACTGCAAAGGCGGATTTCTATGGTTTGACTGGAACACGCCAGGTAGATATGATGTACCGCAAGGGCCGTTATAACTATGCTGAGTATCAGGGATGTCAGATGATAGAACTCCCGTATCTGGGAAGCAGTTATTCGATGTTTGTAGTCCTGCCTCCTGAAGGCATGAAGATAGAGTCATTCCTTCCATATGTAAACGAGAATGTATATGATGAGGCGATGAAGATGCTTGCTCCTGTCGAGGTGAAGTTCAGGATGCCGAAGGTGAAGATGGAGACCGAGATGCTTCTCAATGACGTTCTGATGAACATGGGAGTGAAGACCGCGTTTACCGGTGCGGCTGACTTCAAGGGTATAGCAGAGACAGGTCCTCTTGCAGTAAGTCAGGTTAAGCAGAAATGCTATGTTGATATTGCAGAGACAGGAACAGAAGCCGCTGCAGTGACCAGCGTCCAGGTAAGGCTGACTTCCGTGCGCCCTGAGTTTGATGCGAAGACCATGACTGTCAACCGTCCGTATGTGTTCTTTATTGCCGACAAGGAGACTGACAACATCCTTTTTGCCGGAAAGATTGTAAACCTTTAATGTCCTTGACCGTTTGAATATGAAGAAACTGTTCGTGATCCTGGCAGTCATCGCCTGCTTTTCAAATAACCTCATCGGCGCTTCCTGCCCAGTCGTGAAGCCTGGAATAGAGGTGCTTCGAGACCGTGGCTTTGACGAGCTGAAAGGTAAGCGTGTGGGACTTGTCACAAACCCAAGCGGAGTCGACAGATATCTGAATTCGACTGTGGATATACTTTTCAATGCTCCCGGAGTCGAACTTGTAGCCCTTTACGGACCGGAACATGGAGTCCGCGGCGATGTATATGCCGGCGGCAAGGTGACTGACACGAGGGATGAGGCTACAGGACTGCCTGTATACTCCCTTTATGGATCGACACGCAAGCCGACTCCGCAGATGCTGGAAGGCATAGATGTGATGGTCTATGACATTCAGGATGTCGGAGCCCGTTCATATACCTTTATCAGTACCCTGGGGCTCGTGATGGAAGCCTGCGCTGCAAAGGGGATAGAGGTCATGGTCCTGGACAGGCCTAATCCTCTGGGTGGAAACAAGATCGAGGGATGTTATGTGGAGCAGCCTTTCAATTCGTTCGTAAGCCAGTACAGGATACCTTATATCTACGGTCTTACTGTCGGAGAACTGGCAGTAATGATAAATGAGGAAGGTCTGAACAGGGGACAGCTGGGTAATCAGGAGCCGGTGAGATGCAAGCTGACCGTGATACCGATGGAAGGCTGGGAAAGGGATATGCTTTATGAAGACACAGGACTTCCTTGGGTTCTTCCTTCACCTAACATTCCATTCAAGGATACTCCGCTGTATTATTCAGCATCAGGAATCTGTGGCGAACTTTACGGATTCATGGATATAGGCGTCGGATATACGCTTCCTTTCCAGGTGTTCGGTGCGACATGGCTTGATCCGGATAAGCTGAAGGCTCGTCTGGAAAGTTATGGTCTTCCGGGTATCTCGTTTCGGACGATATGGTATAAACCTATCGCCGGAAGCCGGAAAGGTGAGCTTGTGAAAGGTCTTCAATACTTTTTTACGGACTATGAAAATGCTCGTGTTACAGAGACGCAGTTCTTTGTCATGCAGGCAGTTGCGGAACTCTATCCGGACAAGAAGGCCTTTGAGATCATAAGCGGTTACGGACTCTTCGACAAGGTCTGTGGCACGGATTATGTGAGAAAGGAATTCAGCAAGAGGTACAAAGTGGCGGATATACGGGACTACTGGAGAAAGGATGAGGCTTCGTTCCGCGAACTGTCGCAGAAGTACCACATCTATTAACTTAAAACTTTCATATCATGGGATCAATCAGAAAAATAATGGCTTCAATGCTTGCAGTGCTTGCGTTGACTGCGTTCATGTCTGATGCCGGTGCACAGACAAGAAGGTCCTCAGACGTGAAGAAATCTACACCTGCCCGTCAGTCGACATCTCGTTCATCGTCTTCGCAGACACGCTCTTCATCTGCATCTTCGCAGGTCAGAAGGTCGGCACCTGCTTCACAGAACAGAAAGTCAAGTGACAACAAGAAGAACAATACAACAGCCACACGTCCTTCTGCACCTTCGTCAAGGCCTGCAGCCAGACCTTCCGGAGACAATGACAGGAAGCCGAGCACGACTGTTACCCGTCCGTCCGCATCGGATACCCGTCCGTCATCTTCAAAGCCATCGGCTGGCAAACCGTCAGGAGGACAGAACAACTTCAAGCCAGGCAATCAGGACAAGCCGGTACAGGTTACAAGACCTGCCCCAAACAGACCGCAGGGCAATAATCAGGGAAACAGACCGGGCATCAGACCGGATGACAGACCTGGAAATGGACCCGGAATGAAGCCTGGCAACGGTCCTGGCAAGCCGGTACAGGTCCGTCCGAACCACAGGCCTGAGCCTCCAAGACTTCACCCTCGCGAAAGAGACTTCATGCGTTGGGACCGTCCTTCCTACTGGTGGTCGCACAACAACCACTATTATGGTTACAGAGTCAGGGTATTGCCTACAAATGTATTAAGGCACGTATATCGTGGCATTACATATTACTGCTATAACGATATATGGTATCGTCCATACGGCGGATATTATGTGGTCTGCAGACCTCCATACGGCCTCTCCCTTGCAGCGGACATAATTTCAGACATAGCATGGACAGCGGTAAGGCTCTCATATTACAACACCGTGGCGAATACCTACAGCCAGATAAATGAGAACAACGCCTACATCGCGGAGCAGAATGCCATCATAGCTCAGAACAATGCAACCATAGCTGCACAGAATGCGACAATCGCACAGAGCCAGCAGATGGCACAGACAGCCTATACATTGGCAAACAGTCTGGGACTTGTTCAGAGTTATGCTGCAGCGAATTCAGAATACTTCTATCAGGACGGAGTCTTCTATTCAAAGGATGCATCCGGAGAGTACAGAGTGATAGCCCCACCTGCAGGAGCACTGGTAGAGAGTCTTCCTGAAGACTTTGATATGGTGACTCTCAGCGACGGTAACGAATACTACAAGGTTGATGACACCATTTACAAGGTGACCGTTTCCGATGGCAAGCCTTATTTCGAAGTTGTCGGACAACAGTATAATTAGATTATACACAAAAAAGGCACAGGTGTTCAAGTGTCCTGTCCTGTTACCTAGGTGAGATGAGATAATTCTAAATTTTGTCCTGAGTGATCGGATTACATCACTCAGGACAAACTATATTTATGCAGTGTATTGATTATTAATCAGATAGATAAAATGTCTCTGTCTTAAGTGATATTTCTTGGTCACTCAGGACAGGATTCAAGCCATCCCTCTTGTCATGCTGAGCTACCTGTCGGAAATCGACGAAGTCGATGAAGCCGATGCGGAAGCATGACGATGAGGTTATCTGATTACTATTGTTCCTCCGAAAGGACAGAACGAGAAGTAGGCGTTGTCGCCGCGGTAAGTGACTTCAAGCGGCTTTCCGTCCTGCTCTGCCTTGATCTTTTTTCCTCCTGTGGCAACTTCCATTGTGAGAGGAGTCTCGTACAGGGACTTGTCGAGAGATGTTTCCGGAGTCACTGTGATACCCTTTTCTGCAGGCGATACAGTCAGTTTCACATCCTTTGCAACTGCCGTGTATGCGGCTACATCGCGGAATGTTCCTACCCAGATGCGATCCTCAAGAGACTTGAGATAGTCAAGGAAGTCTGTGAATTCAGCCGGGTCGGTGTAGCAGTCATAACCGTAATTGATTCCGTGGGTCATACCGGCGATCCATGAACCTGATGCAAGCGCATCCTCGACTGTCTTTGTGAGATATTCCTTCGGAGAATGCTGGCCACCGAGCCAGAATTCTTTAAGACGGGCACCGATACGTCCGACCATGACCTTCTCCAGGACAGCATCGTTGAATGCATTGTAAGGGAAGCAGAATGTTGTGGAAGGCTTGCCGATGTTCTCAAGAATCGCCTCGTCGTTCTTTCTGATCTGCTCGATGAGCTCCTCTTCGGAAAGCATTGTCAGATACGGATGGCTCCAGCTGTGGTTGGACATCTCGTGTCCGTTGTCGGACATCTCCTTGGCTTCCGCCCATGTGAAGTGGGTGGTGTCGGCCTGCGGGTCTGCCGGCATCCATGCTCCGCACATCCAGAATGTGCCCCTGAATCCTCTTTTCTCAAGTTCGGGAGCCACGATGGTGTAATGCTCCTTCATCGAATCGTCGAATGTAAGACTGACGGCGCATTCCTTGCCGTCCTTGTAATCTGTGACTTTAACGCTGTCAGACGTAAGGTCTGCAGAACATCCTATTGCCGCTGCCATAGATGCCATGATGATGAGTTTTTTCATATTCAGATAAGATTGTTGTAAGTCTTTTCCAGGTTGGAGATGTCTCCGGAAGAGTTGAGGTCCATGCTGAAGCCGTCCTTGCAGATGAGTCCGTTCTCCTGCATTACGTCGAACAGATGCTTTGCGACTGCAGGGGCGGGATCAATGAGGTTTATCGGCTTTCCTGCGACTTTCCTGATGGTTTCGGATAGGAAAGGGTAGTGCGTGCATCCGAGGACAATTGTGTCGGCACCTGCTTCAATGAGCGGGCGCACGCTCTTTTCAACCACAGCTTCCGCTTCCTCTCCTGTAACGGTACCGTTTTCGACCAGCTCGACGAATCCCTGACCGATATGCTCGACAATCTTCACGTCGTTGGCCCATTTCTCCCTGGTGTCGATGTATTTGGTCGCTTTCAGGGTTCCGGCTGTAGCAAGCACGCCGACCACGCCTGTGGCGGTCGCCTGTGCTGCCGGCTTTACAGCCGGCTCCATGCCGATGAAGCAGATCGGGAACTCCTCCCTCAAGGCGCTGATCGCAGCTGCGGTGGCTGTGTTGCAGGCCACTACGACGATGTCGGCACCATGACCGATAAGGAACGAGGTTATTTCCCTGGCCCTGTCGATTATGTATTCGCGTGATTTTTCGCCGTACGGACAGTTGGCGTTGTCGGAATAGTATATGTACCTCTCTTCAGGGAGAAGTCTGTATATCTCCCTGAAGACGGATAGACCGCCTGTTCCCGAGTCGAAGATTCCTATCATCTGTTTGGTTTTATATCTTACAAATATACTGATTTTTTCGTATTTTTGTACGAAATAAACTACTTGCCATGGCACTTGTCACACCGGAAGGTTACAGAAATATATTAGGAAGCGTGGAGAATACTGAAAAGGCCATAAAGGCTGTGAAGGATATGTTTCAGGACAATCTTTCTGCCCAGCTGGCCTTGCTAAGGGT
Source organism: Candidatus Cryptobacteroides sp. (assembly GCA_045586745.1). Lineage (GTDB taxonomy): Bacteria > Bacteroidota > Bacteroidia > Bacteroidales > UBA932 > Cryptobacteroides. Next base: position 13,089 of record JAZNAW010000045.1, on the reverse strand, counting down.
TACTGCGCCTATGACCGTACTCAGCGGAACAGGTCTGAATGACGATCTGAATGGAGTCGAGAGCCCCGTTTCATTTCCTGTTAAGGATATGGGTGGCCGTAAGGCGGAGGTTGTACATTCGCTTGCCAAATGGAAGAGGATGAAGCTTTCCCAGATGGGAGTCGCTCCGGGGAGAGGAATATATACGGATATGAACGCCCTTCGTCCGGAGGAGGAACTGGACAATATCCATTCCATCTATGTCGACCAGTGGGACTGGGAGAAGGTCATCCGTAGGGAAGACAGGACTCTGGATTTCCTGAAGAAGACTGTACGCAGGATATATGAGTCGATCAAGGTTACTGAAAACAAGCTGTATGTTGAATTTCCGCAGATAGAACCGATGCTTCCGGAAGAGATATTCTTCATCCATGCGGAGAAGCTGCGTCAGATGTATCCGGACCTTTCGCCGAAGGAAAGGGAGGATGCTGTTGTGAAGGAGCATAAGGCGGTCTTTATCATCGGAATCGGAGGATGTCTGTCGGATGGAAGGCCGCATGACGGCAGGGCGGCTGACTATGACGACTGGTCTTCAGTCAATGAGGACGGTTATGAGGGTCTGAACGGTGACCTGCTTCTTTGGAATCCTGTGCTTCAGAGTGCCTTCGAGGTGTCCAGCATGGGTATAAGGGTAGATGCTGAAGCCCTTCGCAGGCAGCTTTCTCTCCGAGGTGAGGAAGATAAGGCGGCACTTTTGTACCATAGTATGCTTCTTGAAGATAAGCTGCCGTTTACCATTGGCGGAGGTATCGGACAGTCGCGTCTTTGCATGTTCCTGCTGCGTAAGGCTCATATCGGTGAGATACAGAGCAGCCTCTGGCCGGAGGAGATGAGACGGATGTGTCACGAGGCTGGAATAGACCTTGTCTAAATAATCATTATATTTGCACGATTTAAAGGAGAACGATGATAACTAACGAACAGATAAAGGAACTTCAGCAGAGGGTTGAGACGCTTGGCAGATGCATAAGTGTCGATCAGAAGCGTGCGGATGTGGATAGCAGGACAGAGAGGACTTTGGCTCCGGACTTCTGGGATGATCCTAAGGAGGCTGAGAAGTTTCTGAAGGAATTGTCAGGAGTTAAGTTCTGGGTAAGCGGATACGACAAGGCTGTATCTGCAGTCGAGGACCTTAATGTGCTTATGGAACTTGAGGATGACGATATCGATCAGGCATATGAGGATGCGCTCAAGGAGATTGAGGCTCTGGAGCTCCGCAACATGCTTGGAGATGAGGGTGATAATCTTGGAGCAGTGCTTACAATAAATTCCGGTGCCGGAGGAACAGAGGCGAATGACTGGTCTGCAATGCTCATGCGTATGTACATACGCTGGGCGGAGCGTAACGGATATAAGGTGACGGTAACTGATGAGCTTGAAGGCGAAGATGCTGGAATAAAGTCTGTGACCATGCAGGTCGAGGGCGATTATGCGTTCGGATATCTCAAGGCGGAAAGCGGAGTGCATCGTCTTGTCAGGATTTCTCCTTTCAATGCTCAGGGAAAGCGTCAGACTACATTCTCGTCAGTCTTTGTCTATCCTCTGGTCGATGATTCGATTGAGATCGAGATCAATCCCGGAGACCTGGAGTGGGATACATACCGTTCAAGCGGCGCCGGAGGACAGAATGTCAACAAGGTCGAGACAGGAGTGCGTGTAAGGCATATTCCTTCCGGAATCGTTGTAGAGAATACGGAGACGCGTTCGCAGCTGGACAACAGGCAGAATGCCCTTCGAATCCTGAAATCCCGTCTCTATGACATAGAGCTCAAGAAACGTCAGGAAAAGCAGGCCGAGCTTGAGGGTCAGAAGAAGAAGATCGAATGGGGGTCGCAGATCCGAAGTTATGTCCTGCACCCGTACAAGATGGTCAAGGACCTCCGTACGGGACATGAGACATCAGATACCCAGGGCGTCCTCGACGGTGACCTCAACGACTTCATGAAAGTCTTCCTGATGGGCGGCGGACAATAGTAATAAACCTTTTCCTGAATTTATATCGATAAATAGGTATTCTTTATAAACAGTATGCACTCATAGTTTATTTGGCTGAGAGCTGTTACAGTTTTTGAGTAAAGAGCGACACAGCTATGGACAAATCTGGTCAAACGGCCTGAAATCAACAGAACTGTGTCACAAAAACAAGAAAAACCGTCACAGCTCAGAGGCATTAACCGACAAATAAATTCCAATTTTGCAGACGGCTTTTGTTGTCCATGGAAATGGCTGTTTTCGTGGATGGGAACGAAAAAAATGAGTACTCTGTCCATAAAAAGGGGCGATTTCGTGGACGGGAGTCGGGGATATTTGCTATATTTGTAAGAGTTGACTGAAAATATTAACTAACAATATAAAGAATGGCTGAATTTAAAGATTCAATACCCATAATGTACCAGCTGTTTTGTGCGAATTTTGCAGATTAAGAAAAACTGCATATCTTTGCAGAGTCATCGGGGAATTCGTAGAAGGGATGACAACCCTTATCGCTCAGGCGGTTCCGAGCCCCAAATCAGTAAGTCGTGGCCGGATGATGTAATGGGTAGTGCGAAGTCCCCGCCCGCATCGCATCACACCTCAGGGCGTAAACCTCCGCCACGCATAAGGGGCAAAAGTTAAGCATCTCACTGAGATGCTTTTTTCATTCTACTCGCTAGAGATAGCCGTAATACAGTATTGGACTTTCTCCAGAGTTCGTCTTCTCACGCCTACAGTCATCTTGATTTTTCCGATTCCCGTCAGTTCATACTCCATGATCATAATACGCTCAAATGGTTTCTGGTTTGCATTTCCTGGTTTTGGTTTCTTGACGGATACTTTTCTGGCTCCTGTCAAAATCGAATCCAATTGTAATACGGCAAGAGTTGATAAGTAACTTTTGGCGGCATGTTCACTTGTTTCAACAATTGAGACCATTCGGATGTTAATGTACTCTTTAAGCGATAGATTAAACTTTCGTTGTGATGGATTCTTTTCTTTCCACTCACGATAGAAGTCTCTTATGATCCGTTCTCTCTTCTTGATGTCTTCAATTGTGTGCCCTTCAGGTATCATAATAGGTTCATATTAGTTTCAGGCAAAATTAATATCTGTATGTGCCAGAGCGCGATACAATGGGTTGCTTTTCTGTGAGATGTTTCGTATATTTACACAGACAAATCGAAATTTGTCGATATCTCATTATCCTCTTTTCTTATATGTCATCGCAGCAAGGATGCAGAACAGTACGGCAAAGCCGGCAAGTGCCGCATAGTCAGTCCATAGTTCAGCCACACTAGCGCCTTTGAGATATACGATACGGAATATCTTGATGATATATGTCGGTGGCAGAAACCACGTTACCTTCTGAGCCCATTCCGGCATAGACTCTACAGGTGTCATCAGACCGCTGATAAGTATGAACGACAGCACGACAAAGAGCATTATGAACATCGTCTGCTGCATAGTATCAGAGAGGTTTGCTATCATGACTCCAACGCTTGACATCACGATTATGAACAGGGCTGCTGCAAGAAAAATGGCCCAGACCGATCCGGCAACCGGAAGTCCATACACAAGCAGCGCCAAGGTCATACAAAGTCCCAGATCAATGAAACAGATGATCCAGAATGGAATCAACTTTGACAACGTAAACACAAACCTGTTGACAGGAGTCACATTTATCTGTTCAATGGTGCCCAACTCCTTTTCAGACACAAGATTCAGTGCAGGAAGGAAACCTCCGATCATTACAAGAAGCATGATCATAAGCGCCGGAATCATAAAGTGCTTATAGTCCATTGTAGGATTATAAAGATTCGTAGTCTCTATAAGACCCTCCGGTATTTGAAGACCTTTTGAACTTCTGATATCCTTCAGACATTGCATCACAGTCTGCATGAGATATTGGGAGCCGAGCGAGCCTTTCAATGAATTTACACCATTTGACCAAACACTCAATTTTTCCGGTATGGACAGTATGCTTCTGCCGAAACCATCCGGAATCTCAAGAATCGCATCTACCCGACCGTCCTCCATATCTTCAAGTGCGGAAGGATAGTCCTGATATATGGAATTCAGTTCCAAATATTCGGAAGCATCTATGCGTGAAATGATCTTATGCGAAACATCCGATCCGTCATAGTCAACAATGCCGACACTCACATCCTTTACATCCATAGTCGTGATCCATGGCATGACAAGAACGATGGCAATCGGAAACATCACCACCAGCTTTGGCATGAATGGGTTGCGTCTGAACTGGCGTATTTCCTTGATTATCAATGAACGTAAAACTCCCATATCTACTCTAATCTGTCGTTGAACTTAGCCAATGCCACCCTTAATATACTAATGGTCATTGCAGTAAGGATTCCGATTTCAAGCAATACACCCTTGAATGCCAATCCTTCAATCATAAGTTTCCTGATGGCATCTATATACCATCTTGCCGGTACTATGTATGTGAATGGGCGAAGAATGACCGGAAGGTTTTCTGTTGGGAATAGCATTCCGGAAAACATCATTATCGGAAGCATCAGTACCATACCCGATATGAGAAGAGCTACAACCTGCTTCTTTGCAATTGTAGAGACCAATAGTCCGAATCCTAATGCAAGAATGATGTATATCACTGATATCAAAATGATTGCAGCCATGCTTCCAGTCATCGGAACGCCAAGTGCAAACTTAGCCAAAAGTAGGATAGAGGCTAAATTTATACAACTCAGGACAAAATACGGAATCATCTTGGCAATGATTATCCATATCGGTTTGACCGGAGAGACAAGAAGAACCTCCATCGTCCCCATCTCCTTTTCCCTGACTATCGAAACTGATGTCATCATTGCACATACCAGGATGAATATGAGTCCGAGAATGCCGGGTACAAAATTATAGGAACTCTTCATCTGAGGATTATACAGGATATGATTCTCTATCATATCCATCTGTGACGAATCTCCCCAGATACTGTTGAGCATGGCAGACAGATAAACCCCTGCAGAAGCTGACACAGTAGGATTTGACCCATCCAAAACTATCTGCACGGCCTTTTCTCCACTTCCGGCAGTTCCTGCAAGAATCCTGTCATAATCCTCATCGAACACAAGTACAGCTCCTGCCGTTCCGCTTCTTAGGGTCGCATCAATCTCATTCTGGGGAATGTAGCCCTTGAATGTAAACAAGGTATTATGCTGCAGGCTTTCGACGGTCTCTATAATTGAAACAGTCTTGTGTGGGGCACAGACAGCTACGTTTACATTATTCACATCCGTAGATATAGCAAAACCGAAAAGTAGGGTCAGCACAATAGGAATACCGATGACGACAAGGATGGTCCTTGTGTCACGGAGTATATGTAGTGACTCCTTCTTGACGAAATATAAAAATCTATTCATTTCTGACTGCATTTCTAGCGATGCTCCTGAATACTTCATCCATTGAGCTGGCTCCATATTTTTCAATCAAGGCAGATGGTGTGTCAAGAGCCATGATCTTTCCATCGACCATTACCGACACCCTGTCGCAATGTTCTGCCTCATCCATATAATGAGTCGTAACAAAGACTGTAGTTCCTTCAGATGCAGTGCGTCGGATCATCGCCCAGAACTGCCTTCTTGTAAGCGGATCGACACCGCCTGTAGGCTCATCAAGGAATATCACCTTCGGACGATGGAGATTGGCAACGGTAAAGGCCAGTTTCTGTCTCCATCCCGTAGGAATACTTCCGACAAGATCATTCCTATGCTCCTCAAAGTCCAGTTCTTTCAACATAGCCTCCGAGCGCGCAGCTATCTCCTTTGCAGTGAGTCCATAAATACCGCCATAAAGTTCCATATTCTCAAGAACAGTAAGATCTTCATACAGAGAGAACTTCTGACACATATAGCCGATATTCTTCTTTATCTCCTCACTTTGGGACATGATGTCACATCCGGCAATAGTACCGCTTCCTGAAGTCGCCTTGCTTAAACCACAAAGTATTCTGATAGCTGTGGTCTTTCCTGCCCCGTTTGCACCAAGAAATCCGAATATTTCTCCCTTGGCCACATCGAAGGAGATGTTGTCCACAGCCTTGAAATCCCCGAACTGTTTAGTGAGATTTCTGACAGATATCATGTTTTCCATTTTCTTCCTGAATCAATCTGATAAATGTATCTTCCAATGTGGCGCCTTTGTCTTTGATATTCTCCGGAGTGTCAATCTTCAGAACCTTACCTTCGTTTATAAGGGCAATGCGGTCGCACCTTCCAGCCTCATCCATATATGGCGTCGATACCAGAATACTTATTCCGTACTGCTTCAATCCTGCCAGCATATCCCAGAACTCACTGCGACTTACGGCGTCCACACCTGTAGTCGGTTCATCCAGAAACAGCACTTGTGGTCTGTGTATCAAGGCACAGCTCAAGGCCAGTTTCTGCTTCATTCCCCCAGATAATTTACCAGCACGGCGTTTGGCAAATGGCTCGATCTGACTGTATATCGGAGCAATGATATCGTAATTGTCCTTTACATCTACCCCGAATATCGAAGCAAAGAATTCAAGATTCTCCTCTACGCTCAGATCCTGATATAATGAGAACCGTCCCGGCATATATCCGACAATGCTGCGAATCCTCTTGTAATCCTTTATTGCATCCAGTCCTTCAACTGTTGCCGTTCCACTATCAGGGACTAAAAGCGTCGTGAGAATCCTGAACAAGGTTGTCTTGCCGGCACCGTCAGGACCTATAAGTCCGAACAGTTCACCCTTTTCTACCTCAAACGACACATTATCCAAAGCACAAATGCTGCCGTAGTTCTTGGTGACGTCATTTATTGATATTGACTTCTCCATATGTTCCTATCTTGAGTCTGCCATCATTCCTGACTGCGATCTTTACAGCATAGACAAGGTTAGCTCTGGTGTTTCTGGTCTGAATGCTTTTCGGTGTGAACTCGCTTTCAGATGATATCCATACGATCTTTCCCTCATACTGAAACTGCTGCTCACCACCAAAGTCAGCGGTCACAGTAACTTTGTCACCCAATACGATACTTCCAAGCTGGTCGGATGTAAAATATGCACGCAGGAACATATTCTCCAGATCAGCAACCTTCATTATCGGAGTTCCCATGCCAACCAATTCTCCAGCATGTATGTATTTTGCTATGACTGTTCCATTGACCGGAGATACAATATGACATTTGCTGATCTTATCCTCTATCATATCTATCTGGGCAGAAATAGCATTGGCGTTAAACTCTACTGCCGAAGTGTTCTTTGACAATGCTGAGAGCTGTGCATCCAATTGACTTTCAAGGATTACAATTTGAGCTTTGATGTCATCCACCTGCTTGGTCGGAGCGGCTCCCTTGGCCACAAGTCTTTCCAATCTTGATTTTTCAGACTTCAGATTAGCAATCTGGCTCCTGAGCGAAGCGACCTGACTCTCAACATCAGGACGTGAACTCATCACTGACTTCAATTGTGATTCTAATTGTGCCTTCTGAAGATACAGCTGTACCGTATCAATAATCCCGAGTGTATTTCCTGCCGTGACCGTCATGCCTTCCTGAATATCTGACCACATAAGCTGGCCTGTTCCCTGACTGGAAACAAGAATTTCATCTGCTTCAAAATTACCGCAGGCATCAAACTCAGTTTTGCCTGAACAACTGCTGCACAGAACTGCCGCAACAGCCAATAAAATCTGTAAATATCTCATAATCATTATCTGTTCAATGTGTGTTTCAAATCATAAATAGCTTTGAGCAATTCAATCTCATGGGTGCTTCTTGTAATTATTGCAGCCGACTCATCGATTATCTTACCGAGCAGATCGTTCATGTCGATTACGCCTTCCTGCAGTCTCGACTCAGCCGCTTCTCTCACTCTGCCACGCAACTCCACAATCTTGTCATCATCCTTAAGAGCCGCTCTGATATGTGCGATTTCAGCATTTTCCTGTTCTGCTTGCAACCTGCTGTTGAATGTGAACACATCGCGCTTCAACTCAAGGTTATCCATTGCATTGCGAATCTGTTTTCTTGAAGTCTTTGAAGAGTAGAAACTGCTGATATTCCAGTTCATCCTGATTCCGACAATTCCGTTCAAGGACCATTTGCTGCTGACCATATTCTCAAACATGTTCAGTCCCGGATAACCATAGTATCCCTGTGCAAACAAGGAGAATTTAGGTGTCAGCGATACGTTGATCATGTCTTCCTTTGCCTGAAGCAGTCCTATCTGAGAGTCGAACAATTTCAGTTCGATGCGCTGAGAATCGTACCCCATAGGCTCAACACCGGATGGTGCCGCCAATTCGTCTGCTCCTATTTCTTTGCCTATGAACAGGCTCAGCATCTTGCGGAAACTATCTTCTTTTGCATTGATCTGTGAAAGATTCTGATTTGCGGTCAGTATCTGTACATGGACAGCGTCTGCATCAGTCTGCATAGCTATCCCGTTTTCCACCAAAGTGTTCACATAATCGAGATTATTCCGCAACCTTGTCATCATGTCCTCCAGTTGTCTTCTCTGTTCCTGCAGAAGCAGAATGCCAAAATAGATGTCTTCTACACGCTTTTCCAATGAATACATTTCCACATCAGCACTCAGACGTGAATTTTCCGCTTCCAGCTGAGCTATATCCCTGTCTGCCTTGCTCTTGCCTCCATCCCAGATCGTCTGCTGCAGATCGATCTGAACCTTATACTGGTCCTTACGCAGACCCGGCATATCAAGTCCCTGCATTGCAAGCATGGACTCAAACTGCTCCGGCCACCTCACCACATCTGACTGGTATGTCGCTTGGGCAGAAAGTCCTAACTGCGGCAGCCATGAATGGGAAACATTAGACAAGGTAAATTCCTTGCTCTGAGAAATAAGGTCATACTGTCTTATGAGCGGATAATGTTTCCTGGCCATTTGCTTGCACTCATCAAGATCAGGTTGAGCAACTGCCGGAAGTCCGCACAGCAGAAAGAATAATGACAATAATTTGAGTTTCATATCTTCACAATTAATTGTATGGAACAAAGTACGTTGTTTTATATGTAACACTCGTTTCCAATTTATTGCAAATAATGTCCTATTCTTAATTATATTATAGAAAATACGCATAAATATCAGCCCTATCATTATCTTTGTAAAAAACATGATTATGAAACAGGAATTCAGACCGATGAGTATTGACACTGTACTCGGCATCATATCAGAGACACAGATCAAAGTAGATGAACTTATAGTCAGAGATGGTTTTGCCATTAATCTCAATCTTTCGAGATCCATTGCCACGCAATCCTTGCTCGACAGAATAATGCTCCCTTATATTGTAAAGGACTATAGAATTTTGAGAATACTTTCCGGCAGTGGCAGAATTGAGATCAACTTTACAGAACACGAATTAGTCGCTGGGGATATCGTTTTACTGAAAGAGGGGTCATATTTTCAGGTTCTTGATGTTTCTGACGATATGAAAGGAGAAGTTATTGCTGTATTTCCAAAAGCATTTGCATCAGATCTGCCATTCGTCACCAAAAATCTCCTGAAAATTCATCCTGATAAGGAGGGCTGGGAAGAAATCGGCCACCTGTTCTATTCTATATACATATTCGCAGCTCGGGAGCCATTCAGAAAAGAGGTCGTATGGCATCTGATTGAGGCTCTCGTAAACAATATGGTTGCACTCTCGCATCTTGAAACCAGACAAGTCACGACATCACGAAGCGAGAACATCTACAGCCGATTTATAGAAGAACTTTCGGCAAACAGGACGGGAAAACATCCGGTAAGGCACTATGCTGACCTGCTCTTCATCACGCCGCAGTATCTCAGTAAGATAGTATCCGAAGTAAGCGGCAAGACCGTCACAGACTGGATAAACAAAGCTGTCATTCATGAGGCACGAATCCTTCTGCGCGATCCTTCAAAGACAATCTCTGAAATAGCCGAGACTCTTAACTTCCCGAATGATTCCTTCTTCTGCCGTTTTTTCAAACGAGAGACAAAACAGACTCCGACACAATACAGACGTACGGCTTCGGAATTTTAAATTCCAATTTATCTGACAGCTTGATTTAGCTGACGTTCCCTGATATGGCCACTTTGGATGGTGAATGGTGGCCAGAAAAACGGCCGTTTTCTTGGCCGAGGAGTCAAAAATAAGCCCGTTGGCCATAAATAGGCTCCTTTTCTTGGCCGATGGTCCGGGATATTTGTTATATTTGCATGATTTAGATTTCTCGACTCGCTTCGCTCGCTCGAAATGACAGTATGAAGCTCGCTCGAGATGACAATGAAAATATAAACCAATACAATACAAAATGGCTGAATTTAAGTATGCACCTATGTTTCAGCTTGGCGAGGACAAGACTGAATACTACAAGATTCCGGGTTCGGAGCAGTATGTAAGTACTGCGGAGTTTGAGGGACAAGAAATCCTCAAGGTAGCTAAAGAGGGTCTTACAGTGATGGCTAACACCGCTTTCCGCGATGTTTCGTTCATGCTTCGTCCTGAACACAACGAGATGGTGGCGAAGATCCTTCACGATCCTGAAGCATCAGAGAATGACAAGTATGTAGCTCTTACATTCCTCCGCAATGCTGAAGTGGCATGCAAGGGCAAGCTTCCTTTCTGTCAGGATACAGGTACTGCAATCATCCACGGCGAGAAGGGACAGCAGGTCTGGACAGGCTACGACGATGAAGAGGCTCTTTCTCTCGGAGTCTACAAGACTTATACAGAAGAGAACCTCCGTTATTCGCAGAACGCACCTCTCACTATGTATGATGAGGTCAATACAAAGTGCAACCTTCCAGCACAGATCGACATCGAGGCTACTCACGGCGCAGAGTACCGTTTCCTCTGCGTGACAAAGGGTGGAGGATCTGCAAACAAGACTTATCTCTATCAGGAGACAAAGGCTATCCTCAATCCGCAGACCCTCGTACCTTTCCTTGTTGCAAAGATGAAGACTCTCGGAACAGCTGCATGCCCTCCTTACCACATCGCATTCGTTATCGGCGGTACATCTGCTGAGAGAAACCTTCTTACAGTGAAGCTCGCATCATGCAAGTACTACGACAACCTCCCTACGACAGGTGACGAGACAGGACGCGCATTCCGTGATGTCGAGCTCGAGAAGCTCGTTCTCGAGGAGGCTCACAAGATCGGTCTCGGCGCACAGTTCGGCGGTAAGTATTTCGCACACGACGTACGTATCATCCGTCTTCCACGCCACGGTGCAAGCTGCCCTGTGGGACTCGGAGTAAGCTGCTCGGCAGACAGAAACATCAAGACAAAGATCAACAAGGAAGGTATCTGGATCGAGAAGCTCGACGACAATCCTTCACGTCTCATTCCTGAAGAGCTCCGCCAGGCAGGCGAGGGCGAGGCTGTAAAGATCAACCTCGACCAGCCTATGTCAGAAATCCTCAAGGAACTCAGCAAGTATCCGGTATCGACCCGTCTCAGTCTAAATGGTACCATCATCGTGGGCCGCGACATCGCACACGCGAAGATCAAGGAGCGTCTTGACAGAGGTGAGGAGATGCCGCAGTATCTCAAGGATCACCCTATCTACTACGCCGGTCCCGCCAAGACTCCTGCTGGAATGCCTTGCGGTTCTATGGGACCTACTACAGCAGGCCGTATGGACTCATATGTTGACCTCTTCCAGAGCCACGGCGGCAGCATGGTAATGCTCGCAAAGGGTAACCGTGCGCAGTGTGTGACTGATGCATGCCACAAGTACGGCGGATTCTACCTCGGCTCGATCGGAGGCCCTGCAGCGATCCTCGCCCAGAACAACATCAAGAGCATAGAGTGCGTGGAGTATCCTGAACTCGGAATGGAAGCAATCTGGAAGATCCATGTGGAGGACTTCCCTGCATTCATCCTCGTTGATGACAAGGGTAACGATTTCTTCAAGAAGTTAGGACTCTAAAGATTCTATAACAATAAAAAGGCGGTCATCTGACCGCCTTTTTTGCTTTGGTTGAGATACCAGGATTCGAACCTGGACAGACAGAACCAAAATCTGTAGTGCTACCATTACACAATATCTCAATTCCGTCTGCAAAGATATATCTATTTTTGCTTTTCTGCAAATCAGGAATCAGAACAATCCGTAGATGAGATTCCAGACAAGGAACCTGGCGAATTTGCCGACAAGCAGAAGGACCATTGTCCATCCTGGGCGTGTCTTGTAGAATCCCAATGCGATGGCTATGACATCACCGATGAACGGGATCCAGGCTGTCAGGGCGAGCCATACGCCCCATCTGTCGATCTTTTCCTTCTGCTTCTGAAGGGTCTCCGGCTTGACCTTGAACCATTTCTCAATCCATTCCCAGCGGCCCAGCCATCCGATCCAGTAGGTGAGGACACTGCCAAGCCAGTTTCCCAGGGTTCCGACCAGCAGACAGCCGATGGGGTTGCCGGTGGCGGCAAGAACCGCCATATACAGGATATCCGAACTGAACGGAAATATCGTCGCCGCCAGAAAGGTGCCGATGAACAGTCCGAACAGTCCTAATCCTTCAAGCCATTCCATGACTATTTCCTTTTATTACGGAAGAACTCCGAAACGAGATTGCCGCATTCGTCGGCAAGTATCCCAGCCACCACTTCGGTCTTCGGGTGCATAAGGGAAGGAGAGAACATGGAGAACCCTCTTTTGGGATCGGATGCGCCGTATACGACCCTTCCTATCTGGGACCAGGCGAGGGCGCCGGCACACATGGGACAAGGTTCGACCGTCACATATATCGTGCAGTCGTTGAGGTATTTCCCTCCCATGGCCTCCGTTGCCGCAGTGATGGCTATCATCTCCGCATGGGCCGTGGGGTCATTGAGCTTTTCTGTCATGTTGTGGCCTTTGCCTATGATGCGTCCGCGGCATACGACTACCGCTCCGACAGGCACCTCGTCCTCTGCAGCTGCCGCCTGCGCCTCGCGCAGTGCGACCTTCATGTATCTTTCGTCCTGTTCCATGTTCATTGAAATAAAAAACCCGACCTTAAGGCCGGGTTTCTATCTTTACCATCTGTCCTCAGATGATACAGTCAATTTCTTGCGGCCGCGA
>JAZNAW010000044.1:0-2848 GCA_045586745.1 Candidatus Cryptobacteroides sp. | reverse complement strand
CTGTTGAATGTGAAATGTTCTATATGTATCATCAAAAAATCAGTTAAAACATACAAATTTACATTAAAAATTAGTATGTTTGCTAATTATTTGAATTAAAATACAATAATTATGCATATAGCGATAGCAGGCAATATCGGCAGCGGAAAGACCACGCTTACAAAGATGCTGGCCGCGCATTACGGCTGGACTCCGAAATTCGAGTCCGTGGATTATAATCCGTATCTGGCTGATTTCTATGAGGACATGGAAAGATGGTCCTTCAATCTTCAGGTATATTTCCTCAACAAGAGGTTCAAGGATGTAGTGGATATCTCGAAGATCGACGAGGTTATCATCCAGGACCGTACGATCTATGAGGATGCGCGCATCTTCGCTCCGAACCTCCACGGCATGGGCCTTATGAGTACAAGGGATTTCGAGAATTATTCCGACCTCTTCGACCTCATGATGTCCCTGGTGAATCCGCCTGACCTCCTCATCTATCTCAGAAGCTCGATCCCTAACCTCATCGGCCAGATCCAGAAGAGGGGACGCGAGTATGAGAAGAGCATCCGCATCGACTATATCACCGGACTCAATGAACGTTACGAGAACTGGATCAAGGACTACAAGCACAAGCTCCTCATCCTTGATGTGGACCGCATAAAGTTCGAAAACCGTCCTGAAGACTTTCAGGAGGTCGTCGACAAGATCGATGCAGAGCTTTTCGGTCTGTTCCCGAATGAATAACCTTAAACCTTAATGATCATGAAAGAAAGATTGACAATCATTGACTTTGTAGAGAAGTATGTTGCCAAGTATTCAAAGAATCCTTACCTCTGGGAAAAGAATCTGGATACAAATGTATGGGAGTCTACATCCTACGAGGAAACTCTTAAGAAGGCAAAGCGCATCGCTGCAGGACTTATGGTACTGGGAGTGCAGAAGGGAGAGAAGGTATCTTATCTCAGCGAAGGCCGTGACATGTGGGTCATCGGCGAGCTTGGCGTTCTTTATGCAGGTGCAGTGAATGTGCCTCTCTCAATCAAGCTTGGCGAGAAGAACGATCTCGTATTCCGAGTAAAGCATTCTGATTCAAAGTATGTCATCACTTCGAAGTTCCAGCTTCCGAAGGTGAGGGCGATCCTTCCTGAATGTCCTATGGTGGAGAAGGTCATCATCTTCGACGAGGTGGCTGACAAGCAGGAGAATGAAATATACATCAGCGAGGTCATGGAGATGGGTGACAAGTTCCTTGCTGAGCATGAGGATATGTTCATACAGAGATACAAGTCCATCGAACCGGACGACTACGCGAACATCAGCTATACTTCAGGAACGACTGCCGATCCGAAGGGTATCCTCCTTACACATAGAAATTACACTGCAAATGTAGAGCAGGCCCATTCGGTGATCGGTATCGACGAAGGAGACAAGATGCTCATCATCATACCTCTCGACCATTGCTTCGCACATGTCGCAGGTATGTATACAATGATGTCATACGGTGCATCATTCGGTACCGTTCCTTCAGGAAAGAGCGGCAAGGAAGCCCTCAGGAATATTTCTCCAAGCATACAGGAACTCAAGCCTAACGTGATGCTGTCGGTTCCTACCCTTGCAAAGAACTTCAAGAAGAACATCGAGAGCACTATCGCGAGAAAGGGTAAGACAGTGGAGAGACTTTATAACTTCGCTCTCAAGAACGCAATCGCATATAATAAGGAAGGATACAACAAGGGAACCCAGTTCGTGGATATTTTCCGCAAGCCTCTGATGCTTCTCTTCGACAAGATCATCTTCAAGGCTGTGCGTGAGGGACTCGGCGGACAGATGAAGTTCTTCGTCGGTGGCGGTGCGCTTCTCGACATCGACCTTCAGAGATATTACTATGCGATCGGAATCCCTATGTACCAGGGATACGGCCTTTCAGAGGCTACTCCGATCATTTCGGCAAACTCTCCTGAAAAGCACATCTTCGGATCGTCAGGAAAGGTCGTTTCTCCAATGGAGATCAAGATCCTTGATGCTGACGGAGTAGAGCAGCCATTCGGACAGAAGGGTGAGATCTGCATCAAGGGAGAGAACGTGATGGCCGGATACTGGAAGAACCCTAAGTCTACAGCCGACACTATCGTCGACGGCTGGCTCCACACCGGAGACATGGGCTACATGCGTGATGCCGAGATGCTTTATGTGGTAGGACGATTCAAGTCCCTCCTTATCGCCGCAGACGGTGAGAAGTATTCTCCGGAGGGAATCGAGGAGAACCTCGTGGAGAATTCAAAGTATATTGACGGTGCTCTTATGCACAACAGCCAGGATCCTTATACGATTGCCCTCATAACCCCTAACAAGGAAGCTTTGAAGGCATATGTCAAGGAGCTTGGACTTGACCCTGCTGCAAAGGAAGCTAAGGTCAAGATGCTTGAAAAGCTTCAGGAGGAGGTCAATATGTACAGAAAGGGCGGTCGCCTTGCCGGCGAATTCCCTGAAAGATGGCTCCCTGCTGCCGTCTGCGTGCTTCCTGAGCCTTGGACAGAGCAGAACCACTTCCTGAACAGCTCGATGAAGGTCGTTCGCGGAAGGGTAGAGGAGACATACAAGGCCCATATGGACTTTGCATATACTCCTGAAGGAAAGAACATTGTAAACGACATGAACCTCGCTTCACTTTAATGGAATTCTCAGAATTAGTTCATAAAAGACAAAGTGACAGAAAATATGCTCCCGAGCCAGTGGCAAGGGAGCATATTCTCAAATGTCTCGAGGCAGCCCGCCTCGCTCCTTCGGCATGCAACTCGCAGCCGTGGAAATTCATCGTAGTGGATGACAAGGCAAAGCTCGCCGAACTGTCCGAGGCGGC
>JAZNAW010000043.1:0-6519 GCA_045586745.1 Candidatus Cryptobacteroides sp. | reverse complement strand
CATGAACTTCTTGCATGCAGGGAGGCAGAGCAGGCGGACAGAACCATAAAACTGTACAAGAAACTGATTTCGACTTTCCTGAAACGGAAATATGGAACATCCCGGATATTGCACCGGACAGAAGACTGCATTGCAACGATTGACACGATACAGTATCTAAAGAATTGTATTGCCTACATACTACGGAATGCTGTCTGCGCTAAAATCTGTCCCAGACCGGAGGAATACAGATGGTCAAGTTACGCATGTATCTTTTCTGACAGGAAGAAAACTGCTTCGAGGCCGGTATCCGGACTGACCTTTACAGAGAAACGCAGATTGCTTAAAACAGGCATGGACCTTAGTGAATGCCCTCTCAGGATTGACGAGGACGGCCTGATAACCCTTGATTCATTCGTCAGGTCAGACTTGGTGGAAAAAGCATACAGGCATTCCGGCAAGTCATTCCTTTACTATCTGGGCTGCTGCAACGACGCGAAGATGGAATACGAACTAGCCTGCCAGCCACTGATGCATGTAAGCGATCAGGATATGTATGAAACGATAAGGAAACACGTTGCCAACCGCTTCCATGGCAAGGAACTGTCAGAGTTATCTTCGTCAGAGAAATGTTCGATACTCAAATCCGTATTCTTCAGCAACAGGACATCAATCCCCCAATTGTCCAGGATAATGGGACTGCCAAGGCAACTTATTCAGCGTATTTTATCAACCTGACCTCTCACGACGGGTGTTTTTGCTGCCCGTCATGAGACCTCAACCGCATCAGAACTGGTTTAAAAGCAGGTTACCTCTCACAACGGGTCGGAAAAATGCCCATCGTGAGAAGATCCGTCAGGATATTCCGGCAAAAAGGAGTTACAGCGGGACAGAAAGGGTATTCTTGACCTCACCGATGACGAAGATGCTGTGGAGGGAGCCGATGCAGTCCAAGTCACCAAGCGTACCGAGAACGAAATCCTGGTAGTCCTGCATGCTACGGGCATATATCTTCAGCTGATAGTCATAGTCTCCCGATGTGTTGAAACATTCTACGACCTCATCTATGCCGGTAATGACAGATGTGAACTGACGGCTGAACTCCTTGCTGTGGTGCTTCAGGCGTACGTTGCACAGCACCATGATGCCGTTGCCGACCTTTATCGGGTCGACAACGGCAACATATCTCTTGATGTAGCCTTCCCTCTCCAGCCTTTTCTGGCGCTCGAATACCGGAGACGGAGAAAGGTTCACCTTGGCTGCAAGTTCCTTGGTGGTAAGCTTGGCATCCTTCTGCAGTTCGCGTAAAATCAGGATATCAACTTTGTCAAGATGCTCATTCATGGAATATTATTCTGTTTTTAATGATTATTTCCGCAAAAATAGAATATTTTTCCAAATTATTCAGAAAGATTGCAAATATCATATCAATAGACCATATTTGCAGGCCGTTTTACGGAGATAATACGTATCTTTGCACGTTTTTCCGTAAAGGCATAAACGATTGACACTTATGATAAAACACGAATATATATACGAGGACAGATTTGAGTTTGAGGCCGGTGGGAGCATAAGCGGTCTGAAGGTCGCATACCACACTTCGGAGCGCCCATGGCAGGAGGGAGATGAACGCAAGGTCATCTGGATCTGCCATGCGCTTACAGCGAACTCCGACGCAGAGGACTGGTGGCCGGAACTTGTCGGCCCCGGAAAGCTTTTCGACACAGAAAAATACTTCGTCATATGCGCCAACATGCTCGGCTCACCATACGGTTCTTCAGGCCCGTCAAGCACTGATCCCCGGACAGGCAGACCATATTTCCTTGACTTTCCGCAGATCACCGTACGCGACATCGTGAAAGCAAACGA
This sequence comes from Candidatus Cryptobacteroides sp., assembly GCA_045586745.1. Lineage (GTDB taxonomy): Bacteria > Bacteroidota > Bacteroidia > Bacteroidales > UBA932 > Cryptobacteroides. The sequence continues at coordinate 4,671 of JAZNAW010000043.1, read as the reverse complement.
CCTCGTACGCCAGCATCTCGGAATAGAGCATATCGATTTCATGGTCGGAGGCTCGATCGGAGGATTCCAGTCCATCGAATGGTCAATAATGAGGTCTGAGGTAATAAGAAAGGCTGTATATATAGCATGCGGAGCGCGTGTCACACCTTGGCTGTCTGCATTCAACGAATCCATGAGGATGGCTCTTGAGGCAGACCCTACATTCCGCAGATGCGAAGATCTCCATGGCGGAGAGGCCGGACTCAGATGCGCCCGAAGCATCGCACTCATCTCGTACAGAAGCTACGCAGGATATAATGCAACGCAGTGGGAGAAGGATGAGGACTGCCTTTTCGCAGAAAGGGCAGGTTCATACCAGAGATATCAGGGAAAGAAGCTTTCAGACCGCTTCGACGCCTATTCATATTACTCTCTCTGCGGTTCCGTAGACAGCAACAATGTGGGACGTAGACGAGGAGGAGTGGAGAAGGCACTCGGAACCATCAAGACAGACTGTACCGTGATCGGCATCGACAGCGACGGACTCTTCCCTATCGAAGAACAGAAACTGATCGCCTCATGCATACCGGGAGCGCGATACCACGAGATCACGTCGAAGTTCGGTCACGACGGCTTCCTGCTGGAAAATGACCAGTTGACAGAAATCATCAAACCATTACTACCATAACACTATGCAGGTATTGAAATTCGGCGGCACATCGGTTGCCAATGCACAGAACATGTCACAGGTTGTGGACATCGTGACAAAGGCGGTGGACCGCGACAGAACCATACTGGTTGCATCAGCCATCAGCGGATGTACCGACACACTTATCAGAATCGGAAATCTCGCAGCTGAACGCGACGAGTCATACAAGGAACTCATCAACGGACTTCAGGAGAAGCACCACGAGATAATCGACGCATTCCTTCCAAGAGAGAAGCAGACAGACTCAAGGAATGTCTGCGATTCGCTCTTTGATTCGTTAAGGAGCATAGCACAGGGAGTATTCCTTCTGGGAGAGCTCTCCCCGGCCAGCCTCGATGCGATCCAGGGTTTCGGAGAACTCTGGTCGACAAAGATACTTGCAACCAAACTTGCAGCCATAGGCATCGCAACAAAATGGGTGGACTCCAGAAAGATCATACGCACCGTCAGCAAGAACGGAAAGAATGTCGTGGATATCCAGAAGACGTATTTCCGCATCAATGAGATGGTCGAGAACGATCCTGTCACTCAGCTTTTCGTGCTTCCGGGCTTCATCGCTTCAGACAAGCAGGGACGTACCACAACCCTTGGCCGTGGAGGCTCTGACTACACCGCTTCACTCTACGCCGTAGGATGCAAGGCGCGTGTACTCGAGATATGGACGGATGTTCCCGGCATGATGACCTCGAATCCTAAGGTTGTGCCGACAGCACGCACAATCAGCAACATCTCGTACAAGGCAGCCCTTGAACTCTCGCATTTCGGAGCGAAGGTCATCTACCCTCCTACGATCCAACCGGTAGTTGCAGAAGGTATTCCTATATACATAAAGAACACATTCGACCCTTGCGCAGAAGGCACTCTCATCGAGAAGAATCCTCCACGCAGCAAGAACAACCTCATAGGAATATCGAATTCGGACAACATCGCCCTCCTGTCCCTCGAAGGCAGCGGAATGGTCGGCATACCGGGATTCTCAAGCCGTCTTTTCGAGACATTGAGCCAGAACGACATCAACATCATCCTCATCACACAGGCTTCTTCCGTACACACCATGTGTATTGCTGTTTCTGAAAAGGATGCGGAAAAGGCTCGTGAGGCAGCTGACAGATGCTTTGCATACGAGATCTCGCTCGGCAAGCTGAACCCTCTCAAGGTTGAGAAGGGATTCTCCATCGTATGTCTGGTAGGAGACGACGTGCTCAACCAGACAGGAGCGACAGGACGCATGCTTGCCGCCCTGGGACGCAACAGCATTCCAGTCCGCGCTACCGCTCAGGGATCTTCGGAAAGAAACATATCTGCAATCATATCGTCTAAAGACGCCGAAGCAGCCATCAGGACGATCCATAACGAATTCTTCGACAAGAGAAGCGGCAAGGACATCAACCTCTTCATCGCAGGATACGGAGTGGTCGGAAAGGCTCTTGTGGACATCATCGCGAAGAACCGCGAGAAGATTGCGGCACGTACAGGACGAAGACTCCATGTGTGCGGACTCTCCAACAGCCGCAAGTTCATCATTGACAAGAACGGACTCTCTCTTGAAGACATCAGGACACAGCTGGACAATGGAGTAAGCGCCGCTGACGAGGCGTACTTCGCACAGCTTGCAACACTTTCTCTGGAGAATTCCGTATTCGTGGACTGTACAGCTTCTGCAGACATCGCATTCAAGTACATGCATCTCTTCAAGAAGGGATATTCTGTTGTAGCCTGCAACAAGATCACATTCTCTCTGCCATACAAGCAGTATGCAGCCCTTAAGGAGGCAGCCATCGAAATCGGTGCGACACTCCGTTACGAGACTACCGTAGGTGCGGCCCTCCCTATCCTTGAGTCAATCTCACGCAGCGTTCACAGCGGTGACGAAATCGTCCGTATCGAAGCTGTTCTCTCAGGAACATTGAACTACATCTTCAGCAACTATGCAGGCGGCGAAGGCGGCACATTCGCAGAAGTGGTGAAAAGGGCACAGGATGCAGGATACACAGAACCTGACCCACGCCTTGACCTCAGCGGACGTGACGTATTGAGAAAGCTGCTCATCCTCTCCCGAGAGGCCGGAGTCGGAATCGACGAGCAGGATGTGGACATCTCCCCTATCCTCGGAGAAGAGTTCTTTGAAGGAGACGTGGCGGCATTCTACGAAAAGCTTGCGGCTAACGAGGAAATGTTCGCAGCGCGTTACAATGAGGCCGCATCGAAAGGTCTGAGACAGAGATTCGTGGCATCGCTCGTAAAGGACGAGACATCTGCCCTCAGATACAAGGCCAAGATCGGACTGGAAAACATCGATGAGTCACACCCTCTATACAACCTCAACGGAACAGACAACTGTGCCATCATCAGGACAGACTTCTATCCTTCCCCACTCGTGGTGCAGGGTGCAGGAGCCGGCGCATACCAGACGGCTTCAGGTGTGTTGAACGACATTATAATGTAAGGAATATGGAAAAGAAACAATATAGATTCGAGACCCTTCAGGTAAGGGCAGGACAGGAAATAGATCCGGTGTCAAAGGGAACGGCGGTACCTATCTATCAGAGCACGGCATATACATTCGACAGCATGGAATATGGTGCAGAGCTCTTCGAGCTCAAGCGTCCCGGAAACATCTACACCCGTATCACCAACACGACCAACGAGGTGTTCGAGAAGCGCATGGCAGCCCTCGAAGGAGGAGTTGCAGCTGTATCGACAGCATCAGGACAGTCAGCGGTATTCCTCTCGATCACAAACATCTGTGGTCCCGGAGACAACATCGTAGCTCAGCCATTCCTCTATGGAGGCACATTCACGATGTTTGCAATCACCCTTCGCGACATGGGTATCGAAGTTCGCTTCGCAAAGAGCGACCATGTATCGGATCTGGAAGCACTTGTGGACGGACGCACCAAGGCCCTCTTCCTCGAGAACATCGGAAACCCGGCGTTCAACATCCCTGACTATGAACCTATCGTCGAGATGGCACGTCGCAAGGGCATCTGCGTGATGGTGGACAACACCTTCGGCATGGGAGGCTACCTCTTCCGTCCGTTCGAGTGGGGATGTAACGTATCCGTACATTCTGCAACAAAATGGATCTGCGGACACGGCACGGCGCTCGGCGGCGTGGTCGTGGACGGAGGAAACTTCGACTGGACTCCGGAAAAGTATCCGCTTCTGGCGGCTCCTTCAGAGAGTTACCATGGCCTCGTATATAAGGAAGTGTTCGGAGATGCTGCGTTTGCAGGACGCGTACGTGTAGACGGTCTGCGCAACATCGGACCTGCCGCATCACCTTTCAACTCATTCCTCATGCTCCAGGGACTTGAGACCCTCTCGCTCCGTGCAGAGCGCTGCTGCGAGAACACGCTCGCCGTTGCGGAGTTCCTTGAGAAGCACCCTGCTGTAGAAAGCGTGAACTATCCTGGTCTGAAGAGCAATCCTTATCACGAACTTGGTTGCAAGTACCTCAAGCATGGATTCGGCGGCGTGCTCACATTCCGTGTCAAGGGAGGCTTCGACGCGGCAGCAGCGCTTGTGACCCGTCTTGAGCTCATCCTTCATGTAGGTAGCGTCGGTGATGCCAAATCCCTCATCGTACACCCTGCATCGACAACCCACTCGCAGTTAAGTCCGGAAGAGCAGGTTGCTGCCGGAGTATATCCGAACATGCTCCGCCTGAGCGTCGGCATCGAGAACGTCGATGACCTCATCGCCGACCTGGATGCCGCATTATAAAATTCCGTGACACCTAAAAGACTGGCTATCAATCGAATAAGAACCTATACCTGCTGCATTTTTCAGCAGGCACACACACTCAAAACGCTGACTACCAACTAATTAGGCGTCACCACCAAAAGACAATCAAATAAACAACGATAGAAAACTTTGAGCGAAGCGATAGCAAGTCCTCCTCCCGAGGAGGAGGATTTAGAAGGTGGGTAACGTAAACATATTTTCATATTTATGTACGACCTCCATTAAAACACAGAGTT
>JAZNAW010000042.1:0-28105 GCA_045586745.1 Candidatus Cryptobacteroides sp. | reverse complement strand
ATCGAGGCAAGCAAGGATTTCGCGAAGCAGCTCATGGCGAAATATGACATCCCGACTGCAACGTTCGAGACATTCGAGGATTATGAGGCTGCGCTCGAATATGTGAAGAAAGGCTCATTCCCTGTCGTTCTGAAATATGACGGTCTTGCTGCCGGAAAGGGTGTGGTGATCCCAGAGACTCTTGAGGAGGCTGACGAGACTCTCAAGGACATGCTTCTTGACGACAAGTTCGGCAAGGGTAAGGTCGTTGTAGAGGAATTCCTCACCGGACCAGAGTTCTCGTTCATGTGCTTTGTGGACGGTCTTGATGTCTATCCTATGACACTTTCCCAGGACCACAAGCGTGCTTACGAGGGTGACAAGGGACCGAATACAGGCGGTATGGGCGCATATTCTCCGGTTCCTATCATCACTGATGAGGATGTGGAGTATGCCATGGAGAAGATCATGAAGCCTACAGCTGCCGGTATGGTGGCAGAGGGCTGCCCGTTCACCGGTGTTCTCTACGGAGGCCTCATGAAGACTCCTTCAGGCGTAAAGGTTATCGAGTTCAACTGCCGTTTCGGTGACCCTGAGACAGAGGTGGTGCTTCCTCGTCTTGATACAGACATATATGATATCTTCTCTGCAGTTGCAGATCATACTCCTATGCCGCAGATCGAGTGGAAGAAGGAGGTCACAATGGGCTTCGTGATGGCGTCAAAGGGCTATCCTGGAAGCTATGAGAAGGGTCATGAGATCAAGAATCTTGACAAGCTTCCGGAGGATATCAGAGTATTCCACATGGGAACATCAGTCAAGGAGGGCAGGTATTATACTGCCGGTGGCCGTGTGCTTATGGTGGTAGGTTTCGGAGCAGACCTTCTGGAGGCTCACGACAAGGCTCTTGCCGCTGTAGAATCCATCGAGTGTGATAATCTTTTCTATCGTAGAGATATAGGTTGGAGAGTCCTATAATTCCAGGGGCCCTGCCCCTTTATACCCCGCGCCCTTTTCGCCTTTCCGACTTTCTACAGAAAGTCCCGGTCCGGGCAGGCGTCTGATGACGCCTTAATAATTAATGAATAAGAATATGGTAATATCAGGTAAGGAACTTTCAGCGCAGCTGAAAGATGAAATGAAGGCTCAGGTAGCTACATTTCCGGAAAAGTACGGCCGTGTGCCCCATCTTGTAGTGATTCTCGTGGGAGAGGATCCCGGCAGCGTTTCATATGTGACAGGCAAGGCCAAGGCTTCCGAGTATGTAGGAATCAAGAATACGACAATCCGCAAGCCGGATACAATCTCAGAGGCGGAACTTCTCGGAATGATCGAGGAACTCAATGCAGATGACAGCGTGGACGGCATTCTTGTTCAGCTTCCTCTTCCGAAGCATATCAGCGAAGACAAGGTAATCGCTACTATTGCAAAGGAGAAGGATGTGGACGGATTCCACCCTCTCAATGTGGCGGCTCTCTGGCAGAAGCAGGACTGCATCCTTCCTTGTACACCGAAAGGCATCATCAAGATGCTCAAGGTGGCAGGTGTCGATATAAAGGGCAAGAGGGCAGTGGTGATAGGCCGAAGCAATATCGTAGGTCTTCCTGTTTCAAAGCTTCTCCTTGACGAGAATGCTACCGTGACAATCGCCCATAGCCGTACAGTTGACCTCCCTGCAGTGACTCGTAATGCAGAGATTCTCGTTGTCGCTATCGGCCGTCCTAAGTTCGTGACTGCTGATATGGTGTCCGAAGGCGCAGTTGTAATAGATGTCGGAGTAAACCGCGATCCTGAAACAGGCAAGCTCTGCGGAGATGTCGATTATGCGGCTATCGAGCCGAAGGCATCTGTGATTACCCCGGTTCCTGGAGGTGTAGGTCCGATGACGATCACATGCCTTATGGAAAATACAATCGAATGTTTCCTCAGGAAGATGGACAGATAAAGAAAAAGCGGTGAGAGAAATTTTTCTCACCGCTTTTTCTTTATCTGTAACCTCCGCCCAGGGCATGGTATAGATTTATTATGCTTTGGATCTCGTCGTATCTGTCGGATACTTCTGCAAGTTCCGCAGAAAGCAGATTCTTCTGTGCTGACAGAACCTCCAGATAACTGGCATTACCATGATTCATCAGAAGCTGTGTGTTCCATACGGCTGCCTGTAGGTTAAGTATCTGTTTCTTGTCCAGATTCACCCTTTTCTTTGCAGTCTGCCATTGTGATATGGCATTGTTGACTTCCACTCCGGCATCAAGCAGGCTCTGTCTGAAATTGTATGCAGCAATCTCCTGCTGTGCCTGTGCTGCCTGAAGTCTTGCCTTGTTGACTCCTTTGCCGAAAACCGGCTGTACCAATGATGCCACGAGGTTGGTTATCATGCTGCCCGGGTCGAGGATGATGTTGCCGCTTCCGGTAGTCCATCCCAATGTTCCGCGCAGACTAAGATCCGGATAGAACGATGCCTTTGCGGAATTCACGGTATAAAAGGCCTGGGCCAGAGCATGTTCAGCCTGTCTTACATCAGGTCGGCGGCTGAGCAGTTCCACAGGAATGCCGGCTGAAAGGCGTTCGGGGAACTGCTGCTCTGCAAGCGTACTGCGTTCTATGTGCATAGGTACTATGCCGATCAATGCGCAGAAGGAATTCTCTACTGCAAGAATCTCTTTTTCCAGAGTCAGCACCGATGCTTCCACATTGAGTCTGTTGGCCTTGGCCTGCAGCACTGCGGCTTCGTTGGTCTTTCCTGCCCTTTTCAGTGCTTCCAGGGTCCTGATGTTCTCTTCCCATGTCTTTAAGGTCCGCTGACTTACAGAAAGCTGCTCGTCAAGCATGAGAAGCCTGTAGTAACTGTTTGCGACAGTAGCGACAAGTTGTGTCTGGACAGCCTGTTCATAAGCCTGACTCTGCTCGATGGCTGCCTGTGCCTTGCGTCTGGCGTTGCGATGGACGCCGAAGATGTCGGCTTCCCAGCTTGCGGTAATATTTGCCGAAAAGCTTCCGGGTACAGTACCCTGGGCGTTGAAGTCCGCTCCTGGAAGAAGTGCCCCTCTCGCTGAGATCAGGGAGGCTTCAGCTTCTTTCACACGTGTCTGCGCAATCTTCAGGTCAGTGTTATAATCAAGTCCCATCCTGATCCATTCCTGGAGCAGGGAGTCTGTGAACATCCTGTCCCATGAAACCGATGCGGTGGATATGGAGTCGACCGGAGTATCCATTCTTCTGTATAGACTGTCCACGAATGGCATCTCCTGCCTTTCATATGTCTTGTAAAGGCCGCATCCGTTCAGAGAGATGACGGTCATTACCATAATCAGAAATCTGTATGTCCTGCTCATTTTATTCCTCCCTTTTTCGTTTAGGCATTACCTTTTCCTCTATATGCTGGAAAATGATGAATAGAGGCGGCACTATGACTATCAGGGCTATTGTTCCGATGAACATGCCTCCTACAGTGCCTACTCCTATGGATATGTTTCCGTTGGCTTCCACTCCACTGGCGAACATGAGCGGAAGCATACCGAATATCATGGTGAGCGAAGTCATGAGGATAGGCCTTAATCTGGCCTTTGCCGCCGACATGGCTGCCTGACATATGCTCATTCCTTCCGAACGCATCTGTGAAGCATATTCCGTAAGGAGGATTGCCGTCTTTGCAAGGAGTCCGATCAGCATGAGAAGTCCGATCTGGAGATAGATGTTGTTCTCCAGTCCGAAGATTCTTGCGAAAAGGAAACTTCCTGCCAGACCGAACGGAATAGAAACAATGATCACTACAGGTATGAAGATGCTTTCATAAAGTGCGCAGAGGATGAGGTAGATGAATACGACGCAGATCGCGAATATCACTGCCACCGAATTTCCGGTGTTCGCCTCCTCTCTTGACATTCCGCCGAACTCGAATCCGTAACCGGCCGGCAGGACCTTGTCTGCAATCTCCCTTACAGCCTGGATGGCCTGCCCCGAGCTGTATCCGTCCGCTGCCTGTCCGCTGATCTGGATTGCAGTGAAGAGGTTGAATCTGGAAATGGACTGCGGACCATAGATTCTGGTGAGGGTAAGATACTGGTTCACCGGTGACATCTCGCCTTTCGAGTTACGAACGAACATGTTCTGGAGCGATTCTGTGTCCAGACGATATTCCGGAGCTGCCTGGAACATGACACGGTAAAGCTTCGAGAATCGGTTCATGTTGGATGCATAGCTTCCTCCGATATATCCGGACAGCACGCTCAATACGTCTCCTGGAGATATTCCGTTTCTCTTGCACTGTACGGCGTCCACCTCTACCAGATACATCGGGTATGAAGTGTCGAACGATGTCTTTGCACGGGAAATCTCCGGACGCTTGTTCAGTTCGATGATGAACTCGTCGGTTATCTTCTCCAGGTCCTCAAGCTTGCCGCCTTTCTGGTCCTGGACGTATATTTCGAATCCGTTGCTCGATCCGTATCCCGGAATCATGCCTCGGGTGTATACCATGATGTCCGCGGAATTTATGTCTGCCGTGCGTGCATATATCTCTTCCATTACGGAATCGATGTCGTCATTCTTCCCTGTCCTGTCCTTCCAGTCGTGAAGTCTGATCATGAAGTTTCCGGTAGAAGAACCCTGACCGAACTGATTGGCAAAGCCGGTGGTCCGTGAATATGCCTTTATCTGCGGTATGGTGCTTATCCTTCTGTCAATTTCTGCAAGTACCTTGTCTGTTTCAGCTATGTTGGTTCCCGGAGGGGTGCGTATGTCGACATTGATCGAGCCCATGTCCTCTTTAGGAACGAGACCTGTCTTTGTGGTGTTCATCAGGTATGCAAGTCCTCCGCATGCGATGACAAGAAGGATGAAGGTCAGCCATCTGCGCCTGAACATGAACAGAACCACTTTCTTATACTTGTTGACAAGAGATCCGAAGGCTGAATCGAAGGCCTTGTGGAACCTGCTTGAGAAACTTGCCTTTTCTCCTTCCCTCACCTCATCATGCGGCGTCATTATCAGGGCGCAGAGGGTAGGGGAGAGGGTGAGCGAGTTGATGAGGGAGATGCCGACGGCAACAGCCATCGTAAGACCGAACTGTGTATAGAATATACCGGTGGTTCCTCCCATGAAACTTACAGGAATGAACACTGCCATGAATACGAAGGTAGTCGCGATAAGGGCGGTTGATATACCTTCCATAGCATCAACGGTGGCCTTGTACGCAGACCTGTATCCTATGTCGAACCTGGCTTGTACGGCTTCCACGACCACAATAGAGTCATCCACCACTGTACCGATAACGAGTACCAGGGCGAAGAGAGTGATCATGTTGAGGCTGAATCCTGCCACCATCAGGAACGCGAACGTACCCACAAGCGATACGATGATGGATATGGTAGGGATGATGGTCGAGCGGAAGCTCTGAAGGAAGACGAACACGACCAGGATCACGAGGAGGATGGCCTCGAAGAGGGTCTTGATCACATTTCTGATCGAAGCGTCAAGGAAGTCCTTCGTACTCATGAGGTCCACGATGTCCAGACCTTTCGGCAGTTCCGCCCTGATCTTCTCGATCTCCTTGTCCACGGCCATGATGATCTCATTGGCATTGGAACCCGAAGTCTGTGAGATGCTGATCGTCGTGCCCGGATGGCCGTTCACCATACCGATATAGTCGTAGCTTCTCTCTCCGAGTTCGATAGATGCCACATCCTTTAGTCGTAATACCGTACCGTCGCCTTCTGCACGGATGACCATGTTTTCGTAATCGGTCACATTCTCATATCGTCCCCGGTATTTCAGGACATATCGGAATGTGTTCTCCGATTCCGCGCCGAGAGTTCCGGTAGGGGCTTCTAGGTTCTGTTCGGAAAGTACGGCCGAAATGTCTGAAGGCATGAGGCCGTATTTCGCCATCTTTCCTGGATCCAGCCATATTCGGAGAGAATAGTCTCCTCCGCGTACATCGACCTCGCCGACTCCTGCGATTCTGGAAAGACGGGGCTCGATATTGATCTTCAGGTAGTTGACGATGAACTTCCTGTCAAATGAGTTGTCGGGACTGTATACTGCAAGCGACTTGATACGGCTGGTCTGACGCTTGCGGACGTTTACACCGCTTCGTGTGACTTCACCGGGCAGAAGGCTCTGTGCAGATGCGATCCTGTTCTGCACGTTGACCATCGCCATGTCTCCGTCCGTACCTTGTCGGAAATATATCTGGATGTTGGCGGAGCCGCTGTTTGTCGCAGACGACACCATATACATCATATCCTCTACACCGTTGATGGCTTCTTCAAGGGGTACGAGGACGCTCTTCTGGACTGTCTCTGCATTAGCTCCTGCATATGCTGCGGATACGCTCACCGTAGGAGGTGCAATTTCCGGGAACTGTTCGACCGGAAGTTGTGTCAGACCTATGATTCCTAGCAGAAGTATGATGACGGATATCACCCCTGCAAAGATAGGACGGTCTATGAATGTCTTTATGTTCATTATTCCTGATCCTCCATGTTCTTGCTTCTGATCGGTGTGCCTTCCTTTATGAGTCCTGCGCCCTCAGCGACGATGATATCACCTACCTTAAGACCGGACTCCACTATGTATTCGACTCCGTTATTGTGTGGAGATACTCTGATTTCTGTGGCGGATGCCTTGCCGTCCACCACCTTATATACGAAGATGCGGTCCTGGAGCTCGTATGTTGCGGTCTGCGGGATGACTATGGCGTCATTTACATTGACAGGAATGATGATTGTGCCGCTGCCTCCGTTTCGAAGGAGATGGTTGCTGTTGCTGAAAACTGCCCTGAGGCTTACAGCTCCTGTGGTCTCGCTGATAGTACCGCTGATTGCGTTGATCTTTCCGGTGTGCTCGTATTTCTGACCGTTGCTCATCATCAGTTCCACTCTCGGCATCTGCTTTATGGCATTGTCCAGGGAACCGTACTGGAGCACCATGTCCAGCATCTGGTTTTCTGCCATTGAGAAGTATGCATATACCCTGCTGTCGTCAGATACTGTGACAAGAGGCTGGGTGATTGAACTGCTTACGAGAGCTCCAACCCTGTACGGAATCATGGAAGCCACTCCGTTTACAGGAGAGCGGACTTCCGTGTATGAAAGATTGTTGCTTGCGTTGACTTCTTCAGCCTTGCATAGAGCCAGTCTGGCCTCGGCTTCGGTGAGGTCGTTCTGCGCGGTCATCAGATCGAATTCCGAAACCACATCCTGCTCATACAGATCCCTGTTGCTCTCAAGCACGAGTCGGGCGGTGGACAACGAAGCCTCAGCGCTCTTCACATTAGCGACAGCAATCTCATACGCCGCCTTGTAAGGTGTCTGGTCGATGATGAAAAGCACCTGTCCTTTGCGTACGCTCTCGCCTTCCTCAATAAGGATGTCAGTGATCATGCCGCTGACCTGCGGACGTATTTCCACTGTCTGCACACCGCTGATTGTGGCAGAATATCCTGTAGACAGCGTTCTGTCGCTAAGACCTACGGCGAGGGTTTCGTAGAGATTTTCTTCTTGTGGAGCATTCTTTGCTCCTTCTTTGCATGCGGTCAACAAGATACCGCATATGCCGATCAAGGTAAATGCTATCTTTCTCATAGTTCAAAATGTAGGTCTTAATAGTTTGTCTGCTGCAAATATACACTCTTTTTCCGTTTCCTTAAAATTAATCCACGGATTCTATGACAGCGGTAATCTGCAGGGTCCACTTGTATTCAGATGACTTCTGTATTATATCAGTTATCCTTATTCTGCGTATTTTCTTACCGGCCTTTGGCAGTCTTATTTCAGTTCCGCGGGAGAAGAAGTGTTTTGATGAATCAGGGTCAATCATGGCTTCGATTCCGGTGTTGCCGATCTCCACGACTACGCCAGGACTGTTGTGGTTGTTTGTCCTTCTGACAGTCGCGCTGTATGTTTCATTGATATTTACCGTATGGTCATGGAACGGGTTCCTGTATGTGCGCTTGTGACTGCATGACAAGGTTCCGTATTTGTTTACACCTATCATACATACATCGACCTTCTGTCCCGGCTCCCAGAACAGTCCCCTCAGGTAACATACCTGCCAAAGGATTTCCTTGTCAGATACTATTCCCATACTTGAATCGAAGGAAATAAGGTATCCGATATGCTTGTCGTGTCCGATGACGGTTGCCCTGAACTTCTTTGCGTCCTTTAAATATATGATTGGATCAGCAGTGAGGCACCTGGCGTTTACATATAGGTGTCCGGCCTGGTTTTTCGTAATGACGGCTTTTCCCTTGAATTCTATCATGTGCGCGTGGAAAACGCTGTGCCATAGCATTTCGTCCTCTACCATAGTTCCGTTGAATGACTTGCCTTTCCTTGTAACCTTGACCTTATACATCTTCTGGGTCGGGTCATAGCTGCTGATGATGAACTCGACATGTTCTCCAGGTAAAGGTTGCGACATATCAGGTGCGTCATGAGAAATGTATACAACTCTGCCGGTTACATCCGTCTCTCGGATAAATACAGAATCTTTTGTTCCGATTCTGTTTTCAAGACTGCTGTCTGAAATACAAAGGCAGTCAAAATTTCCGCCTATCCTTATTCTGCACTCTCCTTTTGCCGGGTCAGTTATCTCAAGATACTCGACGTCGACCTTATTGCCAGGCTTAAGTCCTGTTATCGGATCACGTTTCAGATGATTTACCGATACGAATGCTGTGTTGTCATCTCTGTTGATACTGATTACTCTGACAAACAAAGTATCTCCCTTTGTATAGGTCTTGCCTTCAGGAATATCATCGGTGCTGAGCAGCAGTTTCCAGTCCTGATATTTCAGCATATATCCGTATTGTACATCTGTATTTTCCACAACAGCAGATATGATGTCCCCGTCCTTTACGATGTCATATATCCGGCCTGTCAGGTCTTCGCTATGTTCAGGTGCTACTATTATCCTCTTTCCTTCCGGATCGATTTCCTTTATTGTAATACCCTGGACATGGCTGCCGATTTGGTTAAGCAACAACTCTACATGAGGTTGTCTGAAATGGTCACACAACTTCATGGTATACAGGAAGTCCTTGTCGTCTTTTATATAGATTGTGTTATCCTCATGTCTTACGAATACAACCGTACCTTGAATAGGGTCCCCGGTCTTCAATCCGGCTCCAGTCTCTTCGAAACTCATTGATGAGTCTGCCGGCCTTACTTTCAGAGGAGACTTTGAAACAAGTGACAGTCGGATTATCTGCCCTGCCGAGTACATCAGTCCGGCATCCGGAAGTTTGAATCTGCTGATGTGGTCTTTGTCGAAGTCAAAGTACATACCCTTTGCAAATACTGTGACTGTATTCTCGGTTACTTTTACGATATTTCCGTCTACTTCGGTTCCTTCACTCTGCTTCATGAACCAGTCGACCTTGGCCTCGGGACGTACAGTGGTCATGAGCAGGAGGTTAGCCACGGCATCAATTCCCTCTATAATAAACCAGTATCTTTCTCCGGTCTTATATATGTCCCTGATTTCGCTGTCGCTGAGTGTCTGTGGGTCAATCAGTGCCTTTGCGCTATATCCCATGACGTCCAGTGTGAGTTCGTTTCCGTCTATAGAAAGGACATCTCCCCAGTATCCGTACCCGATGACAAGTTCTTCAGATTTCCGGACAGCTTCCTCGTTCAGATGTACATTTATATAGTGGTCATCGACAGATTCGACGATAACATCCAGCGGGGTTCCGTCAATGTGTTTCTTCTGAATCAGAATAGAAGCTTCTTTAAACGGAAGTCTGCAGGTTGCGCCTTGATATTCACCGGTGATTCCGTTTTCGCTGATCTTTCGGATAATCATCGGGATTGTGCCGCCTTCTGCCACGCTGCCCTTCAGTATCTCCAAAGGGTTAGTAAGAAGCATCTTCCTGCTGAGCCTGACTTTTCTGTTTTCGGCATCAAATTCTTCCACAAGAACTTCAATGATTTCATCAATCTCAAACTCCTGTTCAATGTCAAGGGTTCTAGGTGACCAGGTAAGCTCTGCCCTGTTGATCTTGATGACAAGACCCTTGTACCATACCATTATACCGCTGGAAATGATCTGAACCACCTTCACCTCAATGGTGTCTCCGGCAGTAATCGTTTCGTCCCAGTTGAACGAGTATTCTCCCTCTGGCAGGACAAAGTGCATCTTGTCGTCTTTAAGTGACTGATATTCGGCCTCTACCTCTCTTCCGACCGTAAAGAAGTTTGAGAATCCGTCAATGTTGCTCCAGTACTCTTCGTCGAGGTGAAGGATTCCCGGATGCTTTCCATAAGTTACATCAGCATAGAATTTCTGTGGTACTAATCTTTTTATTGTGACTTCCAGCTTTTCATTCGGCATGATGTCCGAAATATCTCTGGTGTCATCGGTGAGTTTTCTGATGCTGGCCTTGAAACAGATGTTCTTATAATCAATGCCTGTTATCAGTACTGTAACCTTGTCTCCAGGACGGTAGCTTGATGCATCTTTATCGCTCTTAAGCCATCCAAGTTCCTTGTACGGAACTGAACCTTTGAGATATGGAAGTTCAGGACATTGGACGAAAAGAGAGTTTCTGGTCATCCCTGCATGTACATCCTTTACAATTACTTCAGTTTTCTCTCCTACAGATATAGGACACATTTCCACAGGAAGTCCTTCTGCACGCCTTCTGCTTAATGTTACAGTCAGTGTAGAGTAATCGAAGTCGATTACCTTGGCATTGATTTCAAGTCCAATATATCTCTCTGAAGGAACTTCTTCCTTGTCCCATGACCATTCGTCAGCAGATATATGTCCGGTCCAGCCACCTTCTGCCGTATGTATTGTCACAGTTGAATCTGTCACGCCTGTAACATGACATCTGATATTGGATTCCGGTACAACATGGCTTCTGAAGTCTTCCGGCAGGATATTGATAAGTGTTCCCTCGATCTTTCCGTTTATCTTGTCAAGATCATGGAATCTTACAGCAGCGACATCTCCTGTCTTTGGATCGAGATGCTGTGGCCAGGTCCGTATGACGGTCTTATATGCGGTTCCATATTCTGCAACCAGCCAGTCTTCGCCTCTGGCTGTAATCTTTGCCTGCACAGTCTTGCCTTCCAGCGAACAGTATGTCCATGGATTGAAGGATGTTTCCCTGATACTCATGGTCACGTCGTCCTGATTTCTGGCAGTTACCTTTGCCTGAACAATGTCTCCTTCCTTGAAGTTATGTACGATAAAATCGTCATCAAGGATTTCTGAAGGGTCCCAGGTCATATCTTTCAGGCCGATCACATTCTCAAATGTACCGCATAGCAGGACGATAGCATCGGAAGTCACCTTCCGTACGGTGCCTTCCACAATGTCGCCGACAGCAATCCTTGAATCTGCATGGGCAAGAAGGTTCTTTCGGCTCATGACAGGCATGCCTGAAGTATGGTCATATCTGATCCTTCTTCCTACAAACATATCACCTGTTTCAAACAGGTTGCCGACCTTCTCGACAGGACACCAGTAAAGTTCTTCTTTAGGGATGAAGACGCAGCAATCGTATGCATCACAATATGCATATACTCCGTTGCTGACCACATGTTTTACTGTCAGGTTGCCGGTCTCGGTATCTTCCTGTCCTCTGCATATATATGGTATTGTCCGGATATGTCTTTTCGCACCTTTATATTCCGCTACCGTAACCTTGATCCTGTCGCCGGTATTCAGTCCATGGATGTTATCATCGCATGGTATCCATGGTGTGTCAGTCAGAAGTGATGTTCCTGAAAGACAGCATGTGATGCTGCCGACTGACAGTACCGCTTCTCCCTTGCTTCCTGTTCCGATTACTTCTGCATCGATGATATCACCCTCTTTAGGATGTCCTTGGGCTGTCCATGGACTCTGTCCCAATCCGAGCGTCCTTCCTGAATATACCCAGTTTGTCTTATCCAGACCAGTGATCGCAAATGTCAGTTCAGTTCCGACATCATGTCTGATATAATCATATCTGCATTCCAAGGCACAGTAGTCGATGCGGGCAAGATGCTCGTGTCCATTGTGGCGGAATCTGACGGTCATATGACCATTCGCCTTGCTTTCGACCATACCTGTCATTTCTTCTGTAGGAATGTCGTAGAAGGTGCTTCCGTCGGTTCCAGTCACATAAATATCCTTTTCTGTCCTGTCTATCCTGCAGATCTTGACATCCATCTTCTGGCCGGAATAGATCAGGTTGTCCAACGGATCTCCGGATCTGTAACCGTCTATCATTTCATGGATAAGCCTGTTCGGCAGGATGCCGCATATGTTGCCTCCAAGATCAAAATAAACGTCTCCTTTGCTGACGCTTATGACCTTCGCCTTTTCTATGATCTGTCCGGGAACCATTCCGCTTCGCTGAGACATATCATTGATACCTTCCTTACGGAATGTTATCTTATGCTCGCTGTCATAACGTCCGGTTATCTCCGCATCGAATGTGTCTGATATTCTGACTATGTCATTGCAGTCTTCGTATGGGAGGTTTGTGAGGTCGTCTATTGTCATGGAACCTTCCAGACCGTTGTCGGTATGTACTGTGATGCTCGACTGGTATACTTCGTCCACAGTCACCTTGACCTTGTCTCCTGCATTGAAATCTAGTCTCCAAGGGTTTTCCTTGCTGGTTGCCCGCAGTCTCAAGTTTCGGCTTGCAATGTTGATTTCCCTTACTTTTGCATTTATTTCAGTACCCGGAGAGAACCTGTCTGTGCTGATAAAGGAGAACCATGACAGGTAATCCTTTTCGATAACTCCTGCCAGATTGTTGTAGTTCACGATGGCTGCACCGTCCTCGCGGATATGCAGTATACGGCATGTGATCTCATCTCCGGATTTCAGCTCTGTGGTCTCCCATTGATTGTCGATTACATCCTTGTGGCTGAGGACTACGATGTTTTCTTTCTTCCTCGTGACCTTGACCTTCAGATTCTTTCCGATATGATATGTCTCATTGTCAACATAGATGTGTGAGTTCCAGTCGACACGGTCAAACGGCATGAGACAGTATACATCCTTGTAGGAAAGGATAAAGCCTTCGTTTATTCTGCCGGCTATGCATGCTCCGATTTCGGTACCGGTTTCAATGTCCAGCGAGGCTGTTCTTGAATGGTCATATTCATGGATGGCCCGCAGAGTGTGCTCATTGTACGATGTTATTTCGAGAGAGACATCACTGTTATTTGGAAGCAGGAACTTGCATATGTATATCGGATACTCGTTTTCAAGCTGCATCAGACAGATGTTACCGCCATATCTTACCCACCAGTACCGGCCGGTGAGATGACTTATGATGTGCACTGTTGCCACGCCTGTCTTTCCTGCAGGTATGCAGACAGTTCCGTCATCGATACAGTCAAGACGCTTTTCCTCAAGATTGAAATATGCGACCTTGACATTTACTTCCGCCCCTTCCTCATACTTCTTGTCGGACATGAATGTTCCGATGCAGTTTCCATATGCGATGACATGATGTCTGACGGTGGATTCCTCCAGGATGCGTACAGGTATTATGTCTCCTGACTTGATATTGATGCCATCCCATCTGACATCACTCTCATTTATCTTATACTCGACATTTTTTTTACCGCGTGCGGATGACAGACAGATCTTGTCGCCTGGTGCGTATGCAATGGTGGTCAGCTGGAGAGGTATGCATTGTATAAGGTTTCCATATTTCCATATGATGCAGTCCTTGGTCACATCCAGGACATCGGCTGTTATCAGCCGGCCTATGATCTGTTCCTCAAGTTCATTCATTATCGCCTTAACAGAGAATAAAGGATCTCCATAGGCGGTTATTTCACAGCATCTGGCTTCAATCTCAATCCCTGTTGTCCTGCAGATGTTTTCAATATACGGATGCAGGTTTTCCTTCTTCTTGATGAGAAATGTCTGTTCGCTTCCGCTGCTGCCTGGAACGATGATGAGATTGTTGTCAATCCTGCATTGTACCGTTTCTCCGATATTTATTCCATATTCCGCCCTTTCCAGATTTGTCGTGAAGGATGGGAAGCCGTTAATGGATGTAACCTTTCCCTTGATCTTTTCGGATACCTTGAATATGCCGTTCCTGATTCTGTTCCTGAAGTACGGTACTTCTTCCTTTGCACAGAAGACAAGAAGATTCTTTTCCTGCCATGAGACATACATCTTCATCTCGTCTGCATTGATACTGCTTATGCGAAGCTCGATCTCCTTATCTGTAGCCAGCAGACTTTGAGACGAAGCCTTGGTGGCAGGAATCATCAAAATGCCATTTTCAGATACATTGTCGATCCGTACTTCGATTTTTCCTGCAACAGGATATGAACGGTGAATTTCTCCGTTTCTGCATTCTTCCGCAAACGTCTCATGGAGCTCCTTCTTGAGGATGAGACCGGTCCAGCCCTGATGGTATACAAATATACCATGTTCTTCATGACAGTTGATGATATATCCCTGACATATGTCGCCGACCTGTGGCTTGACTCCCTTTTCTACTGTGCGAGGAGTCAGTATGATCGGTCTGTAGATGTTGGTCCTCAGCCAATTGAACTTATTATAGCTGCAGATGGCTTCAATTTCTCTTCCATTGAACAGTTCATGTTTGTCTTCTTGACAAAGTCTGTCTTGTGGAACAGTAAAGAGGAACGGGAATTCGTCGGATACAACCTCAAGCCCTTCTGGGGAAGATTGAGGTATGGTACCGCAGCGAAGGTATTCATTCACGATTTCCTTATCCTTGATCCTGATCCGGATATTTCCCTTGTCTTCTATTCTTTTGCTGAATCTTTCACACGCTTCAAGAGTCTCCTCTATGGATCTGTAATGTTCTGCCCAGCTGTCGTGTTCGCAGTCCATAAAGTCAGCTTCTGCATATTGTGCAGTACTGTCCTTATCCATTTCAAGGAGCAGTCCTATACCGGTATCAAGATATTGCTTGCCGTCCTTTTCGATGACAACTCCGCTTAATCTGTCTGCTGGTGCAATAATATGTGTTTTCTTTGCCATGATGTCTGCCTTTAATATTTCACGTACAGTTCCTTTCCACAGAAGAAGCACTCACGGGTATCGCCTACGTTCCACGATGACATGACGATCCATTTGATTGAATCTTTCCTGTTAAGTGCAATGTCCAGAACACGCTTGTCGCATGTCACTGTTATTTTCAAGGTTTCCGTACCGTTTTCAATAATGATCTTCTTATCAGAAACGACACAAGTCTTCACCGCTGTCTTTTTCAGATTCTTAATGTCGACATCATGTGCCAGATTTCTGTTCGGACTCTTTGTGTCAATCATATTGTAGCTTGCAAAGAACTGAACTGTATCTCCAAGTTTCAGCTCGGTGCTGCAGTAGAATTCAGCTCCTGTTTCAGCGACCCTTATGAAGCAGTTGCCATCCTTGAGACGCTTGATTGCTGTTCCCTTGAAGAATCCCAGTGATGAATGATGTGGCGGATTTTCAAGATGGTGTATCTTGTGGTTTTTCTCGTACAGGATATAATCACCCTTTGCATATTTGTGAATGTCACATGTGTCACTGGTAGTTACCAGGTTTTTCTGCAGATATGAGACAGCTGACAGCTGGGTGTCATTCGCTGAAGATACTACCGTGCAGACGTCAAATACCATATTGTTGATGTTGCTCCTGTTGAGGGCTGACTTGACCTTGCTGAAAAGAGTAGGGTTGGAAACGAGTGAATATGACCTGCTCTTTTCCTTGAAGAAGTTTCTTACGGTGTCGTTTATCTCAATGTCGGATTCAATAAGTTCATATTCCAGTATGTTGCAGATATCTGCATGGTATCTGCCTGGATTCTGCCAGTCTATGAGGCTGAAAATGTTCTGGTATCCGATCATTGTTTTCTTGAACTTGTCCTTGTCACGGATGAAGAATCGGATTTCTCCCTTATTCTTAAGGTTAGGTGCCAGATTTTCCTTGTCACGGAGGCAAAGTCTGATATAATTGCTGTCATCATCAGCTTCAGTGACTGACGTTACCTTGAATTTCTTTCCATTGTCCACCTCGACCCAGATGTCTTTCAATGAAGTGTAAGGCCTGATTATCTGAATTTCCTGATCTACGAGGGTATATGTTGCTGTATTCCGCATGACTTCAATGATCTTTACCTTGCTCTTCCTGTTGTTTATGACTGTCCTGGATGCAAGCATGACTCTGTCTTCTTCGGGAACTGACCATGCCATGATATCACAGGTATCATGGCTAGGGAAGTCTGTCCGCAGAAGATATGCCCTGCTGCTGTCCTCTATTGGAGCGTCGTGACTTTGTATGCAGCAGGTTCTGTGATTTCCATCGCTATGTATTTCGACAGTTTCAGCAGTTTCCATGAACCTGCTGAATTCTTTGAAGGTAATCTCGCCCTCTGACGGCCACAAACGGATTTCATCATCCGAAAGGTGCATGAATCTGAACAGGTGACCGTCAAGGCCTTCAAAACGCAGAAGTCCCTTGGATGCCGGCCAGTTGATGTCAAGAGGCAGTACCATCTGTGCCATCCACTGAAGTTTTTCAGGCTGTCCCTTTATCTTAAGGTGCAGAGGAGAGCCGTCTATGCAGATATAGTGGCTGCAGTCGTCCTTGATGGAATTGTCGGCAAGGAAGAATAATGCGGAATTGGTTTCCGGAGATATCTCGCAGGAGGTGATTCCGTTGATTTCGGGACACTCTGTCCATGCCAGCCTTTGGATATTGAGATTCTTTTTGTCTGCACGTCTGACAAGTCCCGTTGCAGGTATATGGGCATTCATGCCTTTGTCAATATGCACGCCAAGGCAGTAGACTCCTTTAGCGTTAATGAATTCTGCCGATTCCAGGTGCATGTCAAAATCTGAAACCTTGAACATGATTTCCTGCCTTCTGCCGCAACTGATAATATCTTCAAGAACTGACCTGTCAGGAAATACATCTTCTCGGAACCTTAAGACGACAGTCTTATGAGAGGCGAATGAATAGATGTACTCATATTTTTCTTCTGTACGGCCAGGATAGATTACCGATACCTTTCCTTTCTTCTGGATGTTAGGCTTCAGTCTGGACATGAATGTAAGTTCTACAAGCTTCTGACCATAATGGCCGGCCTGCTGTACCTTGCCGGAATATGTGGTCCCCAGTCCTGTGGATTCACATAGCAGAGCCCTCTGATTATCAAAAGGTTCTGCACCTTTCAGTGGGTCGCAGGCAATCCATGTGCAATTGTCGTGAATGCCGATGACGTAATATGGTAGTGATGTGTTGTTCTTTGGCTGTGCCGGCAGTTTGCGGAAATTCTCCCTGTTGTGTCGTTCCTCCTCATCCCGTGTCTGTTTGTCAATCAGAATAGGCAGCAGAGTGTTCTTCTTTTTCTGGGCAAACATGACTTCCCCTGTCAGTTCAGTCAATGCTATATCACTCCGCTTTTCAATCCGGAGGGTCCTGTATCTGTTGAATTTTCCGCTCTTTACACTGAAGCGGCAGCTTGTCCCGTTAAGAATCAAAGTGTTATCCGGTTTACAGTCCTTCTGTAGGTCGGATGCCATAGCTTCGTCATATACTGTTACTGTGATGACGTTTCCAGGAGCGTATGCAAGATACTCGTACTCCTTTCCTCCGGCAGTCGTTATCGTTCCGCTTGCAGGTATCAGGCTGCCGTCAGATGAAGAGAATATGAATCTTGTCTGACGCGCAAGCTGCCATCTGTCTTCAATGATGCGATGCTCATATGTCTTCCCGTCTATGCTGAAGATTGCGTGAGTGTCTGTGAATGAAGGCTGTATGTTCTTTATCGATATCGTTATGCTTTCCTTATCGGAGTGGAAGTGGTTGTAAATGAGCGAACTGTAGGATTCTTCCTGGTCGTTGCGCATCTTTCTGACCACGAAGTCATGTATTTCCTGATTGTAATATTTCCTTACGATATCTTTCGGAATCCTGTTTGCAGGGATTATGTCCAGAAGGGTCCTGTATTCGTCTTCGGTGATGTATTTAAGTATTTTAGGGGAATCTCCGAAGATGAGTCTGCCCAATGCTTCAGGAATAAGTCCACGGAACAGATGGAACCTTATCATGTAAAGAAGCAGTTGCTTCGTGTGGCTTAACTTTTCGATGAAGTCATCGGATAGTACAAATTCAGCAAGTCTGCTGTCTTCATGCAGTCTCATCAGAGCCTTGACCGGATGCCAGTATATCTGAAGGTTGAACTCCTTAATATTGAATTTCTCAACGAAATCCATTTCGTTGACAAAGAGAAGCAGCATGTTTGCGTCTGTGAGCAGCAGATCTCTACGTGTAGGGTCGGTTTCCTTTTCAGCCTGTTTTCTGATATGTGCGTACAGCTTTTTCTGGGACTTCGTTTCGGATCCCATGAATATGCTGAAGATGAAGTTCTTGAGATTCTGTGCGGTTTTTGGCCATGCGAAGGTGAGGCTTGACCATAGTTTCTGCAGGGCACTGTAGACCTGGCAGATGTCTTTGCAGTTTCGTATGATCACGTTCCTGATAGGGTATGCCTCCTTCAGGTTTGAAATACCCTTGATCTGCAGTTCCGAGAAGTCGGTTATGCCAAGGTTTGACAGCCAGTAAAGTGAGAAGATCTCGTTGAGAATCCTTTTGCTTGATAACGATACGGCATATCCGAACAGCTTCTCCAGATATTCAGAGTTATCCCGGAGCTCCGCCTTGTGGGTGCAACGGTAATGTACAAGATAGTTGAGAACGAGATTCTCTACAATCATTCTTGCATTCGGCCTGGATATGTCGTTGTTGGACTTAAGACCCATGACCATGTCGCAGAGAAGCTCAAGATGGTCGTTGAACTCTTCCGGGGTATCTTTCTTTCCGTTTTCAAGTATTCCTGAAACGAAAGCTCTCTCAAGCTCCGTGATCTTTTTGCTGCTGATGATTTCTATGATGAGCTTCAAGGTCTCCTTCATGTCCTTGTTGCTGAAGTCTATGCCTGTCTTTTCAATGGCACAGCCTTCGTCATGGAACTTTTTGATAAGTCCCACAGCCAGATAATACTCATAATATGTGTCGACGAAGAAGCGTATTTCATATATGCCGAATTTTTCCCTTCTGTCGAGGATGTTCATTTCATGCAGAGTCAGAAGGATTTCATCCATCTCTTCCTGACTGAATGAATCCAGGACGATGTCCTGTTCGTTGATGTAAGACGGATTACTGCTTTCGAACATGGTACGTGCCATATGCGGCAGGAGTATCCTCGACCGTGCGACAAACTTCTCCCTGCTTATCTTTTTCCCCTCGCTTTTGAAATTTTCTGACAGTATCCTGTCCATGACCGAGTCAAGAAGTTCACCTCTGTTTCGAAATGAGATGTTGGACTCGTTGAGGATGAAGCTTTTGGCGATAAGGTAGAAGTTCAGTGGCGTACCGAGCAGGTCCTGGATGTCAGAGTCTTCCATCTTGCTCTTGAAATCCATGATGTTTTCAGTAGTCATTCCCAGCTGCTGAAGGAAGTCATGACGCTGTTGGTCAGAAATATTCTGAACCTCAAATATTCCGTTGTTCTCCAGGCTGCTGAAAATCTTCCTGTACGACGCGAACTCATACTTTCTTCCGGTGATATAGAAGCTGCAGTTCTCCATGCGATTTGCAAAATCCTTGAGATTCATCATGAAGGATTCGCGGTTTTCTATATGCGCTTCGTTGATACCGTCGATGTAATAGGTTACTTTTCTTGATTTGAGCCCATTGAGAATATCCTCCTGACTGGTATCTGAAAATATGCTCCTGTCCTTGATGGCATTGAGAATGTGCTCCTCGATGTTTAGTCCGCCTCCTCTTAGTTCATTAAGGTTCAGAAGTACAGGTATGGTCTTGTCCTTGGTTCCCTGATATTCTTCACAATGTTCGAGGATCATGTTCAGGAGTACGGTCGTCTTACCTGCTCCGGGATTACCCAAGATAAAGCAGGTACGTTCATCCAGCTCGCTTAACTCTCCCATCGGGATAATCAGGTCCTTTTTCGTGTCTTCAGTAGCTTCGTTTTCACTATCGGCATCACCCCATTCAATGACACCGGAAACCTCTTTCTTCAGATACAGGGTCATGAGAAGGCCGGAGGTGTTCGAAAGTCCTCCGTAATGTCCGACCTTTTCCGCCATTCTGGCCTTGGTGTAGTCATTGAGACTGTTTACATAGCCGTTTATGAATGAATCAAAATCGAATTTTCTTGTTTCTGTGTCATTCCCCTGTTCCGGAACCATCCACTCGTCCTTATGATCTTCCAGGTACTTGTCAATGTTGGCTTTGTACTTGTCGACAATGATCAGAAGGCCGCATGAACAAAGGTAGATGAGATTTTCCAGATCTTCATCGTCATTATGTGGTATCAGGTATTGTCCGCTGCCGGGATCTTCTATTGAGGAATTCTTATGAATGCTGTTTCTGTATTTGCGGATTGTTTCAAAGAGATAATGCTTGTTGTTATTTCCGCTTTCCAGACCCATTCTGTTGAAATAACGTCCAAGCATAGCCTTTTCTGCCTCAAGTTCTTCCAGCATAGCGTTGTTGCCGGACATGTGTAATATAGGCTTGAGCTTTTCTTCGAAATAGTTAAGTAGCTCCTTTGCATCGTCAAGGAGCTGTTCAGTTGACTTGTTGTCAGGATTGATTCTTTCCCAATACCGCAGGAAGAAGGTTTCATATTTCCTTGACCTTTCGCAGAAGCATGAGACATTGTATAACGTTTCAACAGCACTGTACAGTCTTTCCTGGTCATCGTTGAAGAATGCCAGTATCTTTGCGTCAATATCAGTCTTGACTCCATCAGACATTTTGTGAAACGTTACGACTGTGCGTCTGTATTTCTTGCAGATGGCTTCAATGAATTTCGGGTCTTTCGCGTTAGCCATAGTGTTAGTGTCATTATCTCTACAAATATAACAAAATCTTGTGACGAATGGAACGGCTTTGGTAAACTTGATGCAGCAGTGTGCGGTTTTAATGATAAAAGTGTTAATTTTGTAAGGATTAAACAGCAGATTATGGCAAGAAGGAACAATACCCGAGGAAAGGGACGTGGAAAAAAGGAAAAGAAGGTCTTCCCGTTGGTTGAGGGAAGGGTTCAGATGACCCGTGAAGGCTATGCATTTGTGATTGTGGAGGGAGAGGAAGACGATGTGTTCGTGAAGGCATCGAAGACCCGTGGTGCTCTCAATGGAGATACCGTGCGTGTGGCAGTTACCCGCGAGAAGACCGACCGTCAGCGTCGGGAAGGCGAGGTCGTGGCAATCATCGAACGTTCTCCGAAGCCTTTCATCGGAGTCCTCCATGTAGTGGCAGGTCAGGCATGGGTGCTTATGCAGAGCCGTTTCATGCCGTATGATATAACGATTCCGTTTACGGAAAGCGACAAGTCGCGCTACCGCCGTCATAAGGTCAAGAGCCAGTCAATGGCCGAACCGAAGGATGAGACCGGATATCTCAAGCCGCTTCCGGAGCCTGATGTATATGCTGTCCATGGAGTATTTGAGCTCGGCGAGGACGGATACGGCCGCAGGGAACTTCAGGCCCGTTCGGGAATGAAGGTGGCTGCGGTTGTGGATGACTGGCCTAGGGGAGAGATGACCCCGCGCGGACATATCGTCGATGTGCTTGGAGAGCCGGGCGATAATGATACCGAGATGCATGCGATCCTTGCGGAATATGCGCTTCCATATCGTTTTGAATCAGCTGTTGCCAATGCCGCTGACCAGATTTCAGAAGAGATAACTGCAGAAGACATTGCGGCAAGACGCGATTTCCGTAATGTCCTGACCTTTACGATTGACCCGGCGGATGCCAAGGACTTCGACGATGCGCTCTCATTCCTTAAGCTTGAAAACGGCAATTATGAGGTGGGTATCCATATCGCGGATGTGACCCATTATGTCCGCCCGGGATCCGTGGTGGACGAGGAGGCCCGCAGCCGAGGAACATCGGTATATCTTGTCGACAGGACGGTTCCGATGCTTCCTGAGAAGCTTTGCAACAAGCTTTGCTCCCTCCGTCCGAATGAGGAGAAACTTACATTCTCTGCAGTCTTTGAGATCACGCCTCGCGGAAGGATAGTGGACCAGTGGTTCGGCAAGACTGTCATATATTCCGATTTCAGATTCTCGTACGAAGAAGCGCAGGCTATAATAGAAGGTGGCCCGAAGGTTTCTCATGAAGGAGTTTCCGAAGATGTCAAGGAGGCGGTTCTGCTGCTGAATGACCTCGCGTCCAAACTGCGTAAGAAGAGGTTTGCAAGCGGTGCAATCAGTTTCGAGCGACCTGAAATGAAGGTTGAGGTCGACGAGAAGGGCAAGCCTGTCAATGTATACCAGAAGGTAAGCAAGGAAGCCAACTGGCTTATCGAGGAGTTCATGCTCCTTGCAAACAGAAGCGTAGCCGAATTCGTGGCTAAGGCTAAGAAGACCTTTGTATATCGTGTCCATGATGAGCCTAATCAGGAGAAGGTGGAGAGCCTCCGCAGCTTCATCGGCAACTTCGGATACAAGATGGGCCCTACAGGAACCGGTAAGGAGATCTCCAAGGAACTTAATGCCCTGTTTGCTGCGGCGAAGGATACTCCGGAATACAATGCGATCGAGCTGCTTTCGCTCAGGACCATGGCCAAGGCACGCTATGATACGGAAAACCTTGGTCATTATGGACTTGCATTCAAGTATTATACGCACTTCACTTCTCCTATCAGACGTTATCCGGACATGATGGTGCACAGGCTTCTGGACCATTATCTCTCAGGAGGTGCCTCGGCAAAGGAGGAGAAGTATGCGAAGATGTGCAAGTATGCCACCGAGCGTGAAATCGTGGCTGCGGAAGCGGAAAGAGCCAGCATCAAATACAAGCTTGTCGAGTTCATGGAGGACAAGGTCGGATATACTTTCGGAGGTAATGTTTCCGGTCTTACCGAATGGGGAATGTATGTGGAGATCGAACCTACTAAGATAGAGGGTATGGTTCCGCTTCGTGATATCAAGAGCGATTTCTTCGAATTCGATCCGGACCGTTACAGACTTGTCGGAAGACGTTCGAAGATTGTCTACAACCTTGGTGACCCTGTCAGGATCCGTGTAAAGAAGACCAATCTCGAGCAGAAGCTCCTGGATTACGAACTTATCGAGACCGGACTTGAGGAGAGGGTATTTGACCGTATAGACTACGAGTACGGACGCGGAACTTCGTTCATCAAGGGTGAGGACGGATCCTTCGATAACGTTACCGTAGGCATCAACAAGGCCGCGCGCAAGGAAAAGGTCAGAAAAGCCATAAAAGAATCAAAGCGTAAGTCGCGCAAGTCGTCCGGAAAAATATCAAAGAAGAAATAGCGCTTTGGTAAGAGTTTGGCATGCCCTTTGCAAATAAAACAACAGAACAGGTTAGTTTAGTTGTTAATAAATAGGGTTATAATTCAACATCGGCTTCTGCAGATCCGCAGAAGCCGATGTTGGTTTTTGGTGTCCCGTCAATTATTCCTATATTTGCAATATTCCGAATAATACTTAAGTTGTCTTGTTTAACCTAAAAGATATGTTTCAGGAGATAGAGCGAAAGTTTCTTGTCAAAGGTGACTTCAAACTTTATTCTGATTGCTGCCAGAGGATTGTTCAGGGATACATGTGCTCTGATTCCAGAAGGACGGTCCGGGTCCGCATATACGGAGATAAGGGATATATTGCCGTCAAGGGGAGAAACCGTGACGGAGGACTGGCGCGGTTTGAATGGGAGAAGGAGATATCTCTTCATGAGGCAGAGGCTCTGCTTGGGCTTTGTGAACCGGGAATCATAGAGAAATACAGGTATCTGGTTCAGTTTGGAGGTCATGTCTTTGAGGTGGATGAATTCCAGGGCGATAACGACGGTCTTATAATCGCCGAGGTGGAGCTGGCATCAGAAGACGAGGTGTTCATGCGTCCGGATTGGCTTGGAGAAGAAGTAACCGGTGACAGGCGGTTTTACAATTCATATTTGTCTTTACATCCTTTCAATACATGGGGACCGGTTGCTTCGGAATGAAAAAATTATTATTTTTGAAAGATTTTAGAATTCAATCATTTATCAGATATGGCAATCTTCAATAACGAAAAGAAGTACAAGTGGGAGTTCGTGAACTTAGGCGGCTCCTCAAGGGTAAGGATCGCATCAGGTGAGGATATAGCCCACCTGGATGAACTTGATCCGAAGATGTGGACTGTCCTTTCATGTCCTGTAACCGGGCTTGAGATCGATGACAGGAGTCTCGGATATATGGATATCGACGGCGACGGGAAGATCCGCGTCAACGATGTTGTAGCCACTTCAAAGTGGATGACAGGTGCTCTGAAGAATGCAGACCTTCTTCTTGAAGGCAAGGACAGCGTCGACATCGAGGCCCTGGATCAGGACAATGAAACAGGAAAGAAGCTTTACTCTTCAGTAAAGCAGATTCTTGCAAACCTCGGTAAGGATGGAAGTGTCATCTCTCTGGCAGATACAGCTGATGTTGCTGCAATCTTCGCAAAGACCCGTTTTAACGGTGACGGCGTGATTACTGAGGCGACTGCAGAGGACGCTGATGACAAGGCTGCCATTGCAGCAGCCGTGGCATCTCTGGGCGGTGTTTCTGACCGTAGCGGTGCAGCTGGTGTCAATGCGGATATGATAGAAGCTTTCTATAAGAATCTTGCTGACTATGTGGCTTGGAGCGAAGCCGCAGTAGAGGCGCCTTATGCTGACAAGACAGATGCAGTAATTGAAGCATATGCGGCTCTGGATGCAAAGGTGAAGGATTTCTTCATGCGCTCGAAGCTTGCCGCATTCTCGCCTGACAGTACAGCATCTCTGGATGTCCAGACTTCAAGTATTCAGGCTATCAGTACCGAGAATCTTACCGGAAAGACAGATGAGATCGCGTCTTATCCTATCGCACGCATTACAGGAAAGCCTGAGATCGATCTTTCTGCCCCTGTAAATCCTGCATGGGCTGCAAAGTTCGAGCTTGTCAAGGAAGTTGCCTTCAAGGACAAGAAGGTACTTACAGAAGCTGACTGGGCTGCAGCAGGTGCTGAATTCGCTGCATATACAGCATGGAAGGGCGCAAAGGCTGGAGCATGTGTTGAGGGCCTGGGTATTGAAGCCATAAAGGATTTCATTGCCAAGGACAGGAAGGCTGCCCTTCTTGACCTTGTTGCACAGGACGCTGCTCTTGCAGAGGAAGCTGCCAACATCGATATGGTGGACAAGTTCCTCCATATCTTCCGTGACTTCTACAGACTTATCAGGAATTTCGTCACATTGGATGATTTCTATACAAAGGACAAGAAGGTTGCAGCGATCTTCCAGTCAGGAAAACTCATCATCGACCAGAGAGAGTGCCGTTTCTGTATGAAGGTCACTGACATGGGCAAGCACAGTGCTTCGGCAGCAAGCAGCGGAATGTTCCTCGTATACTGCGACTGTACAACAAAGTCAAAGCCTGGTAAGCTTAATATCGTGGCAGCAGTGACTGTCGGTGAGATCGGTGATCTCGTGGTAGGAAAGAATGCTGTCTATTATGACAATGCCGGCGAGGAATGGGATGCAGTTATCACCAAGATCGTGGACAATCCGATCAGCGTAGCACAGGCATTCTGGTCACCATACCGCAGAATGGCAACAGCTATCGAGAATCTCATAAACAAGAGTGCGGCAGACAAGGACGCGAAGATCATGGCAGATGCGACTGCAAAGATCAATGCTGCGCCTGCTGCAGCCGGCACCGCCGCCGCAGCACCTGCGCAGCCTTTCGACATAGGTAAGTTTGCCGGTATCTTTGCCGCCTTCGGTATGGCTTTGGGCGCTTTAGGTACAGCCCTGACAACAATATTCTCCGGTATTCTTGATATGCCGATATGGAAGACCTTGCTCGTTGTTGTGGCAATCCTGCTTCTTATTTCCGGTCCTGCAATGGTAATGGCATGGATGAAGCTCCGCCGTCGCAACATCGCGCCTCTCCTCAATGCTAACGGATGGGCTGTCAATGCCGCATCAAAGATCAGCATACCATTCGGCGAGACTCTTACTGATATCGCGAAGTATCCTAAGATGAATCTCAAGGATCCGTATGCGAAGTCAGGACTGGCACCGTGGAAGAAATGGATGATATCTCTGGCTGCCCTCGTTCTGGTTGCCGGAGGCCTCTGGCTCTTCAACCTGCTTTCATGGGCAGGTCTCCAGTCTCCGCTCCCTCGCTATAATCAGCCTGAACCAGTAGAGTGCTGCGCTGAGGTTGCTCCATCAGACACCACATTTGTAGTCGTAGCAGAGTAGTTCTCCAGATAGACATCAGACCGGCACATTGTGCAGGACGACATGCCATCCCCGGCTAGGGGGATACCTGCTTCAGCAGGCGGGGGTCGCCGTAACAATGTGCCGGTCTGATGTTTGTATAGCTATTCTTTGCGCTTTCCCAGCTGTGCGTCCAGGAACGGAAGAGCGCTGTCTCCTGACATCTTCAGCTTGTCCACAATACCTGCGAACAAAGCCTCTTCCTCTACCTGTTCATCCACAAATGTCCTGAAGAAATTCTCTGTCGCATAGTCCTTCTCATCGATTGTGAGGGCCACAATCTTGTCAATCATCCTGGATACCATCTTTTCCTGACTCAATGAATGTTCAAAGATTTCCAGGACTGACCCCCATCCTTCAGGAACCAGGTTAACCATGTTCAGTTTTACCTGTCCTTCTCTGTCCGTAAGGTAATCCGCCATTCTTGTCGCATGTTCCCTCTCTTCGTCCGAATGACACTTCATCCAATGGGCAAATCCGTCCCATCCCAGATGTTTCAGGTAATATGACATCTGCAGATAAAGGTTCGAAGACCATAGCTCAGCAGTAATCTGGTCGTTTACCGCCTGCTGCAATTTACTTGTAATCATGTCTGTCTGTTTTAAAGTCCGTTTACATCCATCATAGCAATAGGAATGCCGAATGTGAAATTTTAATCCGCGACTTCTTACCAATTCACATAACTCATTGCTACACTGCTACTTAATAAAAATCGCCTGCGCCATTTGGCGCAAGCGATTTACTGTAAAACTTTGGTTTCCAATGGCTTATATGATCGAGCCGTTCAGGATTACTTTTTCGATTACAGGCGTCTGGTGGCTATATGGGATGAAGGCAAGGGACGGAACTGGCTTGGTGATGATAAGATTTGCCTTCTTGCCGACTGTGATCGAGCCGAGGATGTCGCTCACGCCCATTGCATATGCAGTGTTGATGGTGCATGCATTGAACGACTGCTCCGGAGTCAGGCGCATCCTGATGCATCCCAGGGCCATCACGAACCTCATGTTTCCGCTAGGGCTCGATCCCGGGTTATAGTCGGAGGCCAGGGCTACCGGAAGTCCGGCCTCGATATAGCCTTTGGCGTTTCCGAATGGGATCCCCAGGAAGAACGAGCATCCCGGAAGCATTGTAGGCATTGTGACGCTTCCGCGTAAGGCCTCTATCTCGGCATCAGTGGTCTTCTCCAGATGGTCCACGGAAAGAGCCCCATGCTTCACACCGACCTGTACACCTCCCGAAACCTCAAGCTCGTTTGCATGAATCTTCGGGGTTATACCATATTCCGCAGCAGCGGTCAATATCCTGTCAGTCTCTTCTACAGTAAAGAATCCCTCATCGCAGAACACATCCACGAAATCTGCCAGGCCCTCCTCAGCGACACGCGGCAGCATCTCGTTGCACACAAGATCCACATATTCGCTCTGACGGCCTCTGTATGCACGGCCTACGGCATGTGCACCCAGGAAATTAGCCTTTACTGTAATCGGAGCCGTCTCCTTTATGCGTCGGATCACGCGAAGCATCTTGAGTTCATCCTCCACGGTCAGTCCGTATCCGCTCTTGATCTCGACTGCTCCCGTACCCATGGCCATGATCTCGCGTACACGCACCATGGACTGCTCATAAAGTTCATCTTCCGAAGTCTCATGCAGAAGGTCAGCCGAATTGAGGATTCCGCCTCCTCGCGCGGCAATCTCCTCATATGAAAGACCGGCAATCTTATCCCTGAACTCTCCGTCCCTGCATCCGGCATAGACTATATGGGTATGACTGTCGCAGAACGCCGGCATCACGATTCCGCCCTTAGCATCAATAAATTCAATGCCGCCGGAGG